>NZ_JBYSZW010000017.1:0-127604 GCF_058787575.1 Cupriavidus sp. FW305-3-2-15-C-LB2 | reverse complement strand
GCGGGTGGGGTGGGCGTGCTTCATGATGACTCCGGAGAAAGCCTGGACTTGCCGGCATCGGGCGCCGGTGCCAGCCCGTGCGTCAGCAGCGCGGATACGTGGCGCACCAGGGTGTCGGTATCGACCGCTTCGCCGCCGGGCAGCCGGCGCCAGATATGGGTGGTGGCCAGCGGCAGCAGCGTCAGGCCGATCAGCGACGGCATCACCAGCGCCGGCTCCAGTCCGCTGTTGAGCTGCCCGCGCGCGATCGCGGCCGCCAGCGGCGCGTTCAGTGCACCGGCGCGCTGCAGCGCGAAGCGATCCAGCACGCGCTCGCGCAGGGCGCCGTCGGCACTGGCGACTTCGCGGATCCACAGCCCGGGAAACCAGGGCGTGGCGGCCGCGGTGCGGATCAGCTGGCCGGCGATGCCGATCAGCATGGCCATCGGCTCGGCATCGCCGGCGGCAGCGAAGACGCCGGCCACCAGCGGCTGCAGCTTTTCCTCGACCACGGCGTCCAGCAGCAATTCGCGGTCGCTGAAGTAGTAATGGACCAGCGCCGGCGTCACGCCGGCCTGGGTGGCAATCGCCTTGACCGGGGTGCCGGCCACGCCCTGGCGCGAGAACAGCTCGGTGGCCGCATCGAGGATGCGTTCGCGCTGGCCGGGCTGGCCGGCCGCAGGGCGGCCGGGGCTGCGGCCGGCGGAGGGTTTCGGTTTGGCGGGTGGGCGCGGCATGGGCAAACGGATGCAAGCGGTCTCCAGTGAATATTAATTTTTGCGTTAATTAATTCAAGGGCGGTTACAACGTCGGCCTTCCGGCACACCCTTTGGCAGGTAGACATGTCATGGGTGCTTGGCTATGCTGCGGGCGCCGGAGCGCGCCGCCTCCGGCACATCCCTTGCCGATCGCCTCTGCCGATGCCGTTTCCGCCACTTGCCAGCGCTCCCGTTCGTATCCGTTTTCGTCGTGTGCTGGCAGCGCTGGCCTGTTGTGCGTGCCTGCCAGCGATGGCGCAGCAAGCGGAGCCGGTGCAAGGCCCGGCTGAAGCGGAGAGCCCGTTTGCCTTTCACGGCCAGAGCACCTACATCTGGCAGCGCAAGCCAGCATTCGGCGCGGCCTACTCCGGCCCCAACAGCCTGGGTACCGAACGGGCCAAGAGCTACTCGTTCAGTGCGACGCTGGATCTGGGACTGAAGCTGTGGCCGGGCGCGGAGTTCCACTTCAATCCGGAAGCCACGCAAGGCGTGCCGTTTTCCGGCCTGCACGGCCTGGGCGGCTTGTCCAACGGAGAACTGGGCAAGGCCGCCAGCACCAACCCGGTGTTCTACCGGGCGCGCGCGTTCGTGCGGCAGACCTGGGGCCTGGGCGGCGGCAGCGAAGCGCTGGAAGCGGATTTCAACCAGTTTGGGCGCACCGTCGATCAGCAGCGCGTGGTGCTGACAGCGGGCAACTTCAGCGTGCTGGATGTCTTCGAGCAGAACGAGTTCGGCTCGGACCCGCGCACGCAATTCATGAACTGGTCGTTCATGACGCATGGCGCCTTCGACTATCCGGCCGATGCACGCGGCTATAGCTGGGGCCTGTCGCTGGAATACATCGGCGACGGCTGGTCGGCGCGCATCGGGCGCTTCCTGCAGCCGCTGGAATCCAACGGGCTGCGGCTCGACACCCGCATGTTCGAGCACTACGGCGACATCATCGAAGTGGAGAAGCGCTACCAGCTGGCTGGCCGGCCCGGCACCGCGCGGCTGCTGTGGTTCCGCAACAAGGCGCGCATGGGCGCGTTCAGCGATGCCATCGGCTTCGGCATGGCCAACAACACCACCCCGGACGTCGCCGACGTGCGCCGCGAGCACGCCAAGAGCGGCGTGGGCGTGACACTGCTGCAGCAGGTCACCGATTCACTGGGGATGTTCGCGCGCGCCAGCCTGTCCGACGACAAGACCGAGACCTACGCCTTCACGGAGATCGGCCGCCAGGTGTCGGCGGGCGGCGTGCTGAAGGGCGATGCGTGGGGACGGGCGCGCGATGCGCTGGGCGTGGCGGTGGCGATCAACATGCTGGGCCCAGACCACCGCAACTACCTGGCCGCGGGTGGGCAGGGCGCGTTCCTGGGCGACGGTGCGCTGCGCTACGGGCCCGAGCAGATCCTGGAGATCTACTACAGCTTCCAGCCGGTGAAGTACCTGAGCATCAGCCCGGACTTCCAGTACGTGCGCAACCCCGGCTACAACCGCGACCGCGGGCCGGCGAAGTTCTACGGGGTGCGCCTGCACGGGGAGTTCTGATCCTCCCCGCCTGCCTCATTGCCGCGCGTTGCGCTTGTTATCCGGCCACGCCGTATTGAAGTTGGTGCGGAACGGGTTGATATCGAGCCCGCCGCGGCGCGTGTAGCGCGCATACACCGCCAGCTTGACCGGCTTGCACTCGCGCATCACGTCCATGAAGATCCGCTCCACGCACTGCTCGTGGAACTCGTTGTGGTTGCGGAACGAGATCAGGTACTTGAGCAACCCTTCCTGGTTGATCGGCGCACCCACGTAGCGGATCTGCACGCTGCCCCAGTCCGGCTGGCCGGTGACCAGGCAGTTGGACTTCAGCAAATGCGACACCAGCGTTTCCTCCACCGGCGATTCTTGCTGGTCGGCAGAGAGCAGATCGGGCGCGGGCTCATAGCGGTCCACCTCGATGTCGAGCCGGTCCAGCAGCAGGCCATCGAGCTCGCCCATCTTCTGCTTGCCCAGGTCCGCTTCAGTCACCAGCCGCACCTGCACGGTGCCGCCGGTGGCTTCGGACAGGTCGTGGTGCAGCAGCTGCTGCAGCGCCTCGGGTGAAGCAATCCTGGTCTGGTTGAACGAGTTCAGGTACAGCTTGAACGACTTGGACTCGATGATATTGGGCGTGTCCGACGGGATGATGAAGCTGGCCAGCGCCACCTGCGGCTTGCCCTTCAGGTTCAGCCACGACAGCTCGTACGCATTCCAGATATCGACGCCGAAGAATGGCACCGGCTTGCCTTCGGGCAGGCCGATCTCGGTGCGCTTGGGCTGGCGCGGGATCGGGAACAGCAGCGAGGCGTCGTATTCGGTCTTGTAGGCCGAGGGCTTGCCCAGCGGCGAATGTTCAGGGAGGCTCATGGGGCGCTCAGCAGGTGTCAGGACAGGAACAGCTTGTACACCGGGTTGTCGGTCTCGTCCCAGTGTACGTAACCCAGCGTCGAAAGGAAGGCGCGGAAGGCGCGCTTCTCGTTCTTCGGCACCTGGATGCCGACGAGGATGTTGGAGGTATCCGCGCCCTGGTTGCGGTAGTGGAACAGGCTGATATTCCAGTTCGGGCTCATGCTGGACAGGAACCGCATCAGCGCGCCCGGCCGCTCGGGGAACTCGAAGCGGTACAGCAGCTCGTCATGCGCCAGCGCCGAGCGCCCGCCCACCATGTAGCGGATATGCTGCTTGGCCAGCTCGTCGTTGGACAGGTCCAGCGTGTCGAAGCCGTGCTTGCGGAAGCTGGCCGCGATCTTGTCATTCTCGGCGCGGCTGGCGATCTGCACGCCAACGAAGATATGCGCCATGCTGGTATCCGCGATGCGGTAGTTGAACTCGGTCACGCTGCGCGTGCCCACCAGCTCGCAGAAGCGCTTGAAACTGCCGCGCTCTTCCGGGATGGTCACGGCGAACACGGCTTCGCGCGCCTCGCCCACCTCGGCGCGCTCGGCGACAAAGCGCAGGCGGTCGAAGTTCATGTTGGCGCCGCAGGCGATCGCCACCAGGTGCTGGCCCTTGAGCTTCTCGCGCTCGGCATAGGCCTTCAGGCCTGCCACGGCCAGAGCGCCGGCCGGCTCCAGGATGCTGCGGGTGTCCTGGAACACGTCCTTCAGGCCCGCGCAGATGGCGTCGGTATCCACCAGGATGATGTCGTCGACCAGCTCGCGCGTGATGCGGAAGGTCTCCTTGCCGACCAGCTTGACCGCAGTGCCGTCCGAGAACAGCCCCACTTCCTTCAGCTCGACGCGCTTGCCGGCGTCGACCGAGCGCTTCATCGCGTCAGAGTCCACCGTCTGCACGCCGATCACCTTGATCTCGGGGCGCACCGCCTTGATGTACGAGGCGATGCCAGAGATCAGCCCGCCGCCGCCGATGGCGACGAACACGGCATGGATCGGGCCCGGGTGCTGGCGCAGGATCTCCATGGCGATGGTGCCCTGGCCGGCGATGACCTCGGGATCGTCGAACGGATGGATGAAGGTCAGCTTGTGCTTCTTCTCCAGCTCCGCGGCGTGGTTGTAGGCGTCGCTGTAGGACTCGCCGTGCAGCACGATTTCCACCCACTGGCCGCCGCGTTCGCGCACGGCGTCGATCTTCACCTGCGGCGTGGTGACCGGCATGGCGATGATGGCCTTGCACTGCAGGCGCGCCGCGGACAGCGCCACGCCCTGCGCGTGGTTGCCGGCCGAGGCGGCGATCACGCCGCGCCTGAGCTCTTCCGGGGTCAGCGAGGCCATCTTGTTGTATGCGCCGCGCAGCTTGAAGGAGAAGACCGGCTGGGTGTCCTCGCGCTTGAACCAGACCGAATTGCCGGTGCGCGCCGACAATTGGTGCGCGTAGGTCAGTTCGGTCTCCTGCGCCACGTCGTAGACCTTGGCGGTCAGGATCTTCTTCAGGTAATCGGGTCGGGCGGCGGACGTGCGGGTCATGGTCTCGGGGCGGGCCGTGGGGCGGCGCAAAAAAAGGCGGAAATTCTGGCGGAAACCGTCAATGATAAAGGATGGCGGCGACTTCCACCCGGCCCGGGCGACGCTCCCGCCGCCCGCGACGGGCGGCCCGGGCCGCGCGGAGGTCACTCTTCGTGTGGATGACGATGCACTCATGCGGGCACGGCGAGCCAGGGCGCAGCGGGGGCCGCAGACGCTTGGCCCTGGACTTGCGTCGAGGCCAGGTTGCGTGCGCGCCATGTAGGACGGCGTCCGGTGGACGCCGGTCAAAACGACGTGTTACGGTGTAACGCGATGCCACAACTACCGCTAATCGAACCCAATACCGCCCTGTTTCTCGACTTCGACGGCACCCTGGCCGACCTGGCCCCGCGCCCGGAACTGGTGCAGGTCGAACCGGAACTGGTCGGCACGCTGCACACGCTGTTCGAGCGTCTGGACGGCGCGCTGGCCGTCATCTCCGGGCGGCCGATCTCTGAACTCGACCACTTCCTGCAGCCGCTGCGGCTGCCGGCGGCCGGCGTGCATGGTGCTGAATTCCGCACCGACGGCGGCATGGTGTCCAAGACTTCCGCCGCCCCCGGCCTGGAACTGCTGATCCCCCACCTGGAAGCGCTGGTGCGCGCCCATCCCGCCCTACGGCTGGAGCGCAAGTCCGTCGCCGTCGCCATCCACTACCGCCAGGCGCCTGAACTTGCCGGCGTGGTCGATGCCGCGGTCACCGAGGTGCTGCGCCATGCCGTCGGACTGGAAGCGCTGCCCGGCAAGATGGTGGTCGAGATCAAGCCGGCCGGCGTCGACAAGGGCGACGCCATTGCCGCATTCATGAAATCCGCGCCGTTCGCCGAGCGCATGCCGCTTTTTGCCGGCGACGACCTGACCGACGAGCCGGGCTTTGCCGCCGTGCGCAAGCTCGGCGGGCTGGGCGTGCTGGTGGGCCAGCGCGAGACCGTGGCCAGCGTCACCGTGCCCGGGCCGGCCGCGCTGCGCAGCTGGCTGCACCGATCGGCCCGCGCGCTGGAAGGCGCCGGCGGCCACCCGCGCGCCGTGCCGAATGAGGCCGAGCCAGGCCCGGCCCGGCGCACAACGACATCCTGAGGGAGGTATCGCTGTGACCAATCCGAGCAGCCCGAGCGAACCGGGCCAGCCGCCGACCGAAGGCGTGCACAAGACCGTGGACGGCGGCAGCCGCTTTGCCAATCCGTCGTTGTCGCTTGGCATGATCGGCAACTGCGCCATCTCTGCGCTGGTGGACTGCCGCGCGCGCATTGTCTGGTCGTGCCTGCCGCGCTTCGATGGCGACCCGGTGTTCAACGCCCTGCTGGACCCGAGCGAGAACGCCGGCCATTTCTCGATCGAGATCGAGGACTTCCAGTCGTCGCGGCAATGGTACGAGCCCAATACCGCGGTGCTGCGCACGCGGCTGACGGACATCCACGGCAACTGCCTGGAGATCACCGACTTTGCGCCGCGCTTCTTCCGGCTGGGGCGCTATTTCCGCCCGACCACGCTGGTCCGGCGCATCCGCCCGGTGCGCGGCGCGCCGCGCGTGCGCGTGGTGGTGGCGCCGCGCTTCGAATGGGGCCGCAAGGCGCCGCAGACGACGCGCGGCAGCAGCCATGTGCGCTATATCGGCGACGACATGACCCTGCGCATGACCACCGACGCGCCGATGGCGTATGTGCTGTCGCATACGCCGTTCCTGGTCACGCGCGGGTACAACTTCATCCTCGGCCCGGACGAGACCCTCGCGCACGGCGTGGAAGAAACCGCGCGCGACTTCGAACAGGAGACCACCGCCTACTGGCGCCTGTGGAGCCGCCGCCTGGCGGTGCCGCGCGAATGGCAGGACGCGGTGATCCGCGCGGCCATCACGCTGAAGATGTCGCTGTTCGAAGAGACCGGCGCCATCGTCGCGGCGATGACCACCAGCATCCCCGAGGCGCCGGGCAGCGGCCGCAACTGGGACTACCGCTTCTGCTGGCTGCGAGACGCCTTCTTCGTGGTGCGCGCGCTCAACAGCCTGTCCGAGGTCGGCACCATGGAGGATTACCTGCGCTGGCTGTCCAACGTGGTGATGCAGTCGCAGGACGGACATATCCAGCCGCTGTACGGCATCGGCCTTGAGCGCGAGCTGCCTGAAAGCATGCTCGACCATCTGCCCGGCTACCGCGGCATGGGCCCGGTGCGCGTGGGCAACCAGGCGCAGGAGCACTTCCAGCACGATGTCTACGGCAACGTGGTGCTGGGCGCGGCCCAGGCCTTCCATGATCACCGGCTGCTGCACCGCGGCGGCCCCGCTGAATTCCGCCGGCTGGAAGAGGTCGGCGAACAGGCAGTGAAAGTGTTCGGCACGCCCGATGCCGGCATGTGGGAGCTGCGCACGCGGGCGCGCGTGCATACGTCGTCGGCGCTGATGAGCTGGGCCGCCTGCGACCGCCTGGCCAAGGTTGCCGACAAGCTCCAGCTGCAGGCGCGTGCCGCCTACTGGCACGACCATGCCGAGCGCATGAAGGAGCGCATTCTGGCCGAATCCTGGAGCGAGGAGCGCCAGGCCTTTGCCGAGAGCTTCGGCGGGCGCGAGCTGGATGCCAGCGTGCTGCTGATGGCCGAAGTCAATTTCATCGAGCCGCGCGATCCGCGCTTCATCGCCACCGTCAAGGCGCTGGAGGCATCGCTGTGCGACGGACCCTATATGCGCCGCTACGAGGCGCCCGACGATTTCGGCAAGCCCGAGACCGCGTTCAACATCTGCACGTTCTGGCGCATCGATGCCCTTGCGCGCATCGGCCGGCGCGAGGAAGCGCGCGAGATCTTCGAGTCGATGCTGGCCTCGCGCAATCCGCTGGGGCTGCTGTCCGAGGATACCCATCCGGTGACCGGCGAGATGTGGGGCAATTTTCCGCAGACGTATTCGATGGTCGGGCTGATCAATGGCGCGATGCGGCTGTCGGCGCCGTGGGACACGGTGATCTGAACCGCCTGCGCGCACGGCAACCAGAACAGAGGACTCCAAGAACAACATATGCCAAGACTTGTAGCGGTATCCAACCGGGTCGCCGATCCCCGCAACGTGGCGGCGGGCGGCCTCGCCGTGGCGCTATCCGAAGCCCTGCGCCAGACCGGCGGCATGTGGTTCGGGTGGAGCGGCAAGGCGCTGGAAACCGCCCAGGGCGGCACGCCCGGTGAAGGCGACCTGCATCTGCAGCAGGCCGGCAACGTGACGCTGGCCACCGTCGACCTGAGCCGCGAGGACCACGACGCCTATTACCTGGGCTACAGCAACGGCGTGCTGTGGCCGGTATTCCACTACCGGCTGGACCTTGCGGACTTCGACTCCAATTTCCTGAACGGATACCGGCGCGTGAACCAGCTGTTCGCGCGCAAGCTGGCGCCGCTGCTGCAGCCCGACGACATCATCTGGATCCATGACTACCACCTGATCCCGCTGGCGTCAGAGTTGCGCGCGATTGGCTGCGGGCAGAAGATCGGCTTCTTCCTGCATGTACCGCTGCCGCCGCCGCTGATCCTGGCCGCCATCCCGCAGCACGAGTGGCTGATGCGCGCACTGTTTGCCTACGACCTGCTTGGCTTCCAGAGCCATGCGGATGTCGAGCACTTCTCGCGCTATGTGCAGGCCGAAGCGCAGGCCGAGCCGATGGGCGAGCACCGCTACCGCGCCTTCCACCGCACGGTGCGGGCGCAGGCCTTCCCGATCGGCATTGACGTCGACGAGTTCATGGAGCTGGGCCGCGGCGCGGACGCGCAGGAAACCTACGAGATGATGTGCGCGCAGTACGCGCGCCGCCGGCTGCTGCTTGGCATCGACCGGCTCGACTATTCCAAGGGCCTGCCGCAGCGGCTCAAGGCGTTCTACCGGCTGCTGGCCGAGTACCCAGAGAACCGTTCGAGCGCAACGCTGGTGCAGATCGCCGCGCCCTCGCGCGAGTCGGTCGATGCCTACGTCGACCTGCGCCGCGAGATGGAACAGCTGAGCGGCTCCATCAATGGCGAGTTCGGTGAGCTGGACTGGATGCCGGTGCGCTATATCCACCGCACCACCGCGCGCAAGCGGCTGCCCGGCCTGTGCCGCGCCAGCCGCGTGGCGCTGGTGACGCCGCTGCGCGACGGCATGAACCTGGTGGCCAAGGAGTTCATCGCCGCGCAGGACCCCGAGGACCCGGGGGTGCTGGTGCTGTCGCGCTTTGCCGGCGCCGCCGAGCAACTGCGCGAGGCGCTGCTGGTTAATCCGTACGACACGCGCGCCACCGCGCAGGCGATCCAGCAGGCGCTGCACATGCCGCTGGCCGAGCGCCAGCAGCGGCATCAGAAACTGCTGGAGCGCATCCGCGCGCAGGATGTGCACTGGTGGAGCAGCGAGTTCCTGCGCGCACTGACTGAGACCGAAGGGGCCTGAGGCGCGGGCTGTTCTTCCGGTCGGGGAGCATGACCATGAGCGAAGACCTGGCAGCGCAATCGTGCACGCCTTGCCGTGGCGGCGTGCCGCCGCTGACGCCGGCTGAAGCCGAGATGCTATTGCAGCAGGCGCCGGGATGGGAGCTGGTCGATAGCGCGACGCGGATCGAACGGCGTTTCACCTTCGGCAATTTCGCGCAGGCGCTGGCGTTCGTGAACGGCGTCGGGCAACTGGCCGAGACGCAGGGGCATCATCCCGAGATCAGCTTTGGCTGGGGGCATGCCACGGTGTCGTGGCGGACCAAGAAGATCAAGGGCTTGCACCGGAATGATTTCATCATGGCGGTGAAGACGAGCGAGCTGGCGGAGGGGATCGGGTGAGGTTGGTGGGGGTCACTTCAGATCCCCGGGCGTATCAATATCCCGAAACGCCCCTTCATCCTCGGTCAGGATCCGCGTCACAGGCTTGTCCTTCAGCAACGCCCGCGCGCCCTCATCGCCATCCAGCTTCAGCAATTCCTCGCGCCAGGCTGCGCCAAAACCCACCGGATGCCCACGTTGCCCGTTGCGCCAAGGGGCGGCGATGGTGTCCGGCGCGGTGATCGTCAATGCCACCGCCCGGATCAGTTCCATCGGCAGCCAGGGCATGTCCGCCAGCGCCACCACCCAGCCGCGCGCTTCGGGCGTGGCGGCCACGGCAGCACGCAGGGCAGCGCCCATGCCGGCTTCGGCGTCGGGCGACTCCAGCACGCGGCAGCCGCCGCGGCGCAGTTCCTCCGCCAGTGCCGGGTTGCCCGGACGAATGACGGCGATCGATTCCGGCAGCGCCGCGGCCAGCGTGCGGGCGCTGCGCCAGGCCACGGAGCGGCCGCCGGGCAGCACCTCCAGCAGCTTGTTGCGTTTGCCGGCGGCGTCGAAGCGGCGGCCGTAGCCTGCGGCCAGCAGGATGCCGGTGGGCAGGTCGGTGCGGAGCAGGGGAGCGTTGGGGGCGGCAGTCATGGCGGCACTTGCGAGGTCGTCAGGTGGGATCGGGCGCGACGTCGCAGCTGCTGCCGGTGCCGGCAGCCATCTCGCGTGCGGCCTTGGCGCCTTCCACCTGCAGGATGTCGGGCAGCGATACGTGGTTCCTGGCCGCGATCACCTCGGCCAGGATCGAGATGGCGATCTCGGGCGGCGTGCGGCTGCCGATGTAGATGCCCACGGGGCCATGCAGCCGCGCCAGCTGCAGCTCGGTCAGGTCGAATTCCTTGAGCCGTTCGCGGCGCGCCTGGTTGTTGCGGCGCGAACCCAGCGCGCCCACGTAGAAGGCGCGGGTGCGCAGCGCTTCCATCAGCGCCAGGTCGTCCAGCTTGGGGTCGTGCGTGAGCGCGATCACGGCGCAGCGCTCGTCCAGCTTCATGTCGGTGACGGTGTCGTCGGGCATGGTGCGCACCATGGTCACGCCGGGGATGTCCCAGGTCTCGGTGTATTCCTCGCGCGGGTCGCACACGGTGACCTGGAAGCCCAGGCCCACGGCGATCTGGCACAGGTACTTGGACAGCTGCCCGGCGCCGATCACCAGCATGCGGTAGCGCGGGCCGTGGATGGTCAGCAGGGTCTTGCCGTCGAACACCAGGCCGTCGGTGGCGTTGGCCGGGCCCAGCGTGGCGGTGCCGGTGGCCATGTCGAGCGTGCGCGCGACCAGGCGGCCGTTCTCAACGGCATCGAGCAGCTCGGCGATGCCGCTGGCCGGGGTCAGCGGTTCGGTCACCAGCTCGATGGTGCCGCCGCACGGCAGCCCGAAGCGGTGGGCTTCCTCGGCGCTGATGCCGTACTTGATCGCTTCCGGGTGGTCGGCGGTGATGCCCTGCCGGCGCACGCGGTCGATGATGTCGTCCTCGATGCAGCCGCCCGAGACCGAGCCCACCACCAGGCCGTCGTCGCGCACGGCCAGCATCGCGCCTTCGGGCCGGGGCGACGAGCCCCAGGTCCGCACTACCGTGACCAGCAGCACGCGATGGCCTTGCTGCTGCCACTGCACGCTGTTCTTCAGGACTTCGAGATCCACGCTGTCCATGATCGTTTCCGCTTCGGTTCCTCTGTTGGTTCATTGTCGCCGGCGGCCGCGGCGGGGGCGCTCTCGGCCGCTGGCGTGTCGTCGGTGGCGTCAGGGGTGACGGCCTCGGTGAAGCGCGCAAAGAAGGTGTCTGCCATCTTGCGCGCCGCGGCGTCCACCAGCCGCGAGCCGATCTGTGCGATCTTGCCCCCCACGTGGGCGTTGACGGTGTAGGTCAGCACGGTCTCGTCACCGTCTGCTTCCAGCCGGACCTGGGCGCTGCCCTTGCCGAATCCCGCCGCGCCACCCTGGCCATCGAAACGGATGGTGTAGCTGTCGGGGGCCTGGATGTCTTCCAGTGCCATGCGGCCCTTGAAGCGCGCCTTGACCGGGCCCACCGCGGCCGTCAGGGCCAGCTGGTACGCGTTGTCGCCGTCGGGCTCGATACTCTCACATCCCGGGATGCAGTGCTTGAGCAGCTCGGTGTCGTTGAGCGCTTCCCATGCCACCTGCTGCGGGACCGGCAGGCGCTGGCTCTGGTTCATTTCCATGGCGGGGCTTCCTTGTTGTGCCTGGCGAGGGCAGGGGTGGCGGCCCGGGGCGGGCCGCCATGGTCGGACAGCAGCGTCTCGAGCGCCAGCAGGCTGTCCAGGTTATGGGCCGGGCGCAGTGCGTCCACGTGCGGCAGGATGGCTTGCACGCCACGCGCCTGCGGGGTGAAGCCGGGGTAGCGCAGCAGCGGGTTGAGCCAGACGATGCGGTGCGCAAAGCGGCGCAGCCGTGCCATTTCGTCGCCGAGCAGGTCGATATGCTCGTGGTCCAGGCCGTCGGTGACCAGCAGTACGGTGGCGCGCCCGGACAGCGTGCGCCGCGCCCAATGGCGGTTGAAGCTGGCCAGCGCCGCGCCGATGCGGGTGCCGCCGGCCCAGTCGCGCACCTGGCCGGTGATCAGCGCGACGGCCTCGTCGGGGTCGCGTTCGCGCAGCGAGCGCGTGATGTTGGTCAGCCGCGTGCCGAACAGGAATACCGACAGCCGCTCGCGCGACTGCATCAGCGCATGGCAGAAGTACAGCACCGCGCGCGAGTACTGGCTCATCGAGCCGGAGATGTCGAGCAGCAGCACCACCGGCGGCTTGCGCTCGGCGTGCTTGCGGAATTTCCAGCGCAGCCACTCGCCATGCTGGCGCACCGCCAGGCGCGCGCTGGCGCGCAGGTCGGCATGGGTGCCACAAGTGGCGGCGCGCAGGCGGCGGGTGCGCTGCAAGGCCAGGTGGGCGCGGCGCGTGCGCACCAGGTGCTGCAGCGCGCGCCATTCCTGCGCGGTCAGGGTTTCAAAGTCGCGCTGCGCCAGGCGTTCCTGGTCGGAGAAGGTCAGCGGCACGTGGATGCGCTCGGCTTCGGCCTGTGCCGGACGTGACTGCGCTTCGGGCTGGCGCGCGGCCAGGGCATCGGCCAGCCGGTTGCTGCGTTTCGGTGGCGGCGCGCCGCTGTCGACGCGCGGCAGCAGCAGCGCGCGCAGCTTGCCTTCCCAGTCGGGATCGCGCCAGAACAGGTCGAAGGCGGCATCGAACAGCGGGCGCTGGTCGGGGCCGGACAGCACCAGCGCCGCCAGCGCGGCGCGTACCTCGTCGCGCTGGCCGATATCGATATGGCGCAGCGCCTCCAAGGCATCGACAGCATGGGCCGGCGACAGCGCGAAGCCGCCGTCGCGCAACAGCCGCATGAAGTGCGTGACGTTGCGCGCCAGCACCGGCAGGGCCGGTGCGGCGGGCCGTGCGGCGGCGTGCAGCGTGGCCATCTTCAGCCTCCCGGCGTGGCACCCGCCAGCAGCTCGGCCACGGTGGGGCCGTCCACGCGCGCCAGGTCGTCCTGGTACTTGAGCAGCACGCCCAGCGTGTCGCGCACGGACTGCGGATCGAGCTCGGTCGCGCCCAGCGCGGACAGCGCGCGGCACCAGTCGATGGCCTCGGCGATGCCCGGCGCCTTGAACAGGTCGATGCCGCGCAGCCGGTGGATAAAGTCGATGGCCTGGGCCTGCAGCGCCGCGGCGGCCTCGGGGGCGCGCGCGGCCACGATCTGCAGTTCGCGGTCGCGCTCGGGGTATCCTATCCACTGGTACAGGCAGCGGCGCTTGAGGGCGTCGTGGACTTCGCGGGTGCGGTTGGAGGTGATCACGATCAGCGGCGGGCGCTCGGCGCGGATCACGCCGATCTCGGGGATCGACACCTGGAATTCGGACAGCACCTCCAGCAGGAACGCTTCGAAGGGCTCGTCGGCGCGGTCGATCTCATCGATCAGCAGCACGCGCGGCACGTCGGGCGCGGCGGGGTCGGGCAGCAGGGATTCCAGCAGCGGGCGCTTGAGCAGGTAGTCATCGTGGTACAGCGACTGCGCCTCGGGCCGCTCGCCGCGCGCCTCGGCCAGGCGCAGCGCCATGATTTGGCGCGGGTAGTCCCATTCGTACAGCGCGCTGGCGGCGTCCAGCCCTTCATAGCATTGCAGCCGCAGCAGCCGCGTGCCGAGCACGCCCGCCATCGCTTGCGCCATGGCGGTCTTGCCGACGCCGGGCTCGCCTTCCAGGAACAGCGGCCGCTGCATGCGCAGGGCGAGATAGAGCACCGTGGCGGTCTCGCGGTCGGCGAAGTATTGCTGGCGTTCCAGCTGGGCGATGGTGTCGTCGATGGAGGTGGGAAGCATGAGCAATCTTGTGTGCCAACGCCACAAAAGCGCCGGCGGTTTGCTCCCCTCTCCCGCCGTGCGGGAGAGGGGAGACAACAAGCGGCGGCGAAGCGCTACCCCTTCGCCGCCGCCTCCACTGCCCTTGCCGCCAGCACCGGGATCAGATGCGCCCGGTACTCCGCCGACGCATGCAGGTCGGCATTCAGCGTCGACGCATCGACCTTCACCCCACGCGCCGCCTGCGCGGTGAAGGCGGCCGACAGCGCCTGCTCCAGCGGCCGGCAGCGGAACACGCTGTCGGCCGCGCCTGTCACCGCCACGCGCACCGTGTTGCCGGTGCGCGCCACCATCACGCCCACCAGCGCGAAGCGCGAGGCCGGGTTGCGGAACTTGGCGTAGGCCGCCTGCTCCGGGATCGGGAAGCGCACCGCGGTGATCAGCTCGTCCGGTTCCAGCGCGGTCTCATAGAGGCCCTTGAAGAAGTCGTCGGCGGCGATGGTGCGGCGGTCGGTGACCACGGTCGCCCCGAGCCCCAGCACACCCGCGGGATAGTCGGCAGCGGGATCGTCATTGGCGAGCGCGCCGCCGATGGTGCCCATGGCGCGCACCTGGCGGTCGCCGATGCCGCCGGCCAGTGCCGCCAGCGCCGGGATGCGCCGGCGCACCTCGGCATGCTCGGCCACATCGGCATGGCGCGCGGCGCCGCCGACCACGATCTCATTGCCTTCGACGCGGATCTCGGCCATGCCGGGAATACGCGCCACGTCCACCAGCACGGAGGGCGCGGCCAGCCGCAGTTTCATCGCGGCCAGCAGGCTCTGGCCGCCGCCGAGGAACTTGGCGTCGGGATCGGCCCTGAGCGTGGCCACGGCCGCCTTGGCATCCGCGGCGCGTTCAAAATTGAATGCGTACATGTCGGTTTCCTTTGCGGTGTGCGTGGGTCACGGCCGGGCGGCCTGGATGGCCTGCCAGACCCGGTGCGGCGTGGCGGGCATCTGGATGTCCGTCACGCCCAGCGGGCTGAGCGCATCCACCAGCGCGTTGATGAACGCCGGCGGCGAGCCGATCGCGCCGGCCTCGCCGCAGCCCTTCACGCCCAGCGGGTTGTGGGTGCAGGGCGTGCCGGTGGCGGTCTCGACGGTGAAGTCGGGCAGGTCGCCGGCGCGCGGCATGGCGTAGTCCATGTACGAGCCGGTCAGCAACTGGCCGCTGTCGTTGTCGTAGACGCACTGCTCCAGCATGGCCTGGCCCAGCCCCTGGCCGATGCCGCCATGGACCTGGCCTTCGACGATCATCGGGTTGATGATGTTGCCGAAGTCGTCCACCGCGGTGAACTTGACCACCTGCGACTCGCCGGTATCGGGATCGACTTCCACCTCGCACACATAGGCGCCGGACGGGTAGGTGAAGTTGGTCGGGTCGTAGAACGCGTTTTCGTTCAGGCCCGGCTCCAGCTTGTCGAGCGGATAGTTGTGCGGCACGTAGGCGGAGAGCGCGACTTCGCCGAAGGTCTTGGTGCGGTCGGTGCCGGCCACGCGGAACACGCCGTTGCTGAACTCGATGTCGGTGTCGGCGGCTTCCAGCAGGTGCGCGGCGATCTTCTTGGCCTTGGCCTCGATCTTGTCGAGCGCCTTGACGATGGCCGAGCCGCCCACCGCCAGCGAGCGCGAGCCATAGGTGCCCATGCCGAACGGCACCCGGCCGGTGTCGCCGTGCACGATCTCGACCTGGTCCAGCTGCAGCCCGAGCCGGTCGGCGACCACCTGCGCGAAGGTGGTCTCGTGCCCCTGGCCATGGCTGTGCGAGCCGGTGAACACGGTCACGGTGCCGGTCGGGTGCACGCGGATCTCGCCCACCTCGAACAGCCCCGCGCGCGCGCCCAGCGCGCCGGCGATATTCGACGGCGCCAGCCCGCAGGCCTCGATATAGCAGGAATAGCCCAGGCCGCGCAGCTTGCCGCGCTGCTTCGCTTCGTCGCGCCGGGCCGGGAAGCCCTTGACGTCGGCCAGCTCCTGCGCGCGCGCGAGGCACGGCTCGTAGTCGCCGGTGTCGTAGGTCAGGCCCACCGGCGTGGCGTACGGGAACTGGCGGATGAAATTCTTGCGGCGCAGCTCGGCCGGGTCGATCTTCATCTCGTGCGCGGCGGTTTCTACCAGGCGCTCGACCACATAGGTGGCCTCGGGCCGGCCGGCGCCGCGATAGGCATCCACCGGCGCGGTGTTGGTGAAGACCGACTGCACCTCGGCGTAGATCGCGGGCGTGGCGTACTGGCCCGCCAGCAGCGTCGCATACAGGATGGTGGGCACGCTGCTGGCGAAGGTCGACAGGTAGGCGCCCATATTGGCGGTGGTATGCACCCGCATCGCCAGGAACTTGCCGTCGGCGTCGAGCGCCAGCTCGGCCCTGGTCACGTGGTCGCGGCCGTGGGCATCGGTCAGGAAGGACTCGGAGCGGTCCGCGGTCCACTTGACCGGGCGCCCGATCTTCTTCGAGGCCCAGGTCAGCGCCACGTCTTCCGGGTACAGGAAGATCTTGGAGCCGAAGCCGCCGCCCACGTCCGGTGCGATGATGCGCAGGCGCGATTCGGGTAGCCCCAGCACGAACGCGCCCATCAGCAGGCGTTCGACGTGCGGGTTCTGGTTGGCCACGTAGACGGTGTAGCTGTCGTCCTGGCGCGTGTAGCTGGCATTGACCGCGCGCGGCTCGATCGCGTTGGGGATCAGCCGGTTGTTGACGATGTCCAGCGTGGTCACGTGCGCGGCCTTGGCAAAGGCGGCGTCGGTGGCGGCCTTGTCGCCGTGGCCCCAGGTGTAGCAGGTGTTGGCCGGCACGTCGTCATGCACCAGGGTGGACGCCTTGACGGCATCCGCGGCGCTGACCACGGCGGGCAGCTCTTCATAGTCGACGTCGATCTTCTCTGCCGCGTCACGCGCCTGCTGCAGGGTCTCGGCGATGACCAGCGCGACCTGGTCGCCGACGTGGCGCACCTTGTCGTGGGCAATCACCGGGTGCGGCGGCTCCTTCATCGGCGAGCCGTCGATGCTGTGGATCAGCCAGCCGCAGGGCAGGCCGCCGACCTTGTCGGCCGCCAGCTCGTCGCCGGTCAGCACGGCGATCACGCCGGGCGCGGCCAGGGCCTCGGTCTTGTCGATCGAGCGGATGCGCGCATGCGCGTGCGGCGAGCGCAGGAAGTACGCGTAGCTTTGCTGCGGCAGCACGATGTCGTCGGTGTACTGGCCGTTGCCGGTCAGGAATCGATAGTCTTCCTTGCGCTTGACCGGCGCGCCTACCAGGCGTTGGTTCTCGGGTGCGTTCATGGCCGGTACCCCTTATTCCGCGCTGGCGGTGGTGCCCTGCATGGCCGCCTGGCCCTGCTGCACTGCGCGCACGATGTTGTGGTAGCCCGTGCAGCGGCACAGGTTGCCTTCCAGGTGGGCGCGGATGGTGGCGGCGTCGGCGCCCGGATGTTCCTGCACCAGCGCGGTGGCGCTCATCACCATGCCCGGCGTGCAGAAGCCGCATTGCAGGCCGTGGCATTCGCGGAAGGCTTCCTGCATCGGGTGCAGCGTGCCGGGAGCGGCGAGGCCCTCAATGGTGGTCACGGCGGCGCCGTCGGCCTGGACCGCGAGGATATTGCACGACTTGACCGCCCGGCCATCCAGGTGGACCGTGCAGGCGCCGCACTGCGCGGTGTCGCAGCCGACGTGGGTGCCGGTCAGGCGCAACTGTTCGCGCAGGAACTGGACCAGGAGGGTGTTGGGTTCTACCTGCGCGTCAACGGGCTTGCCGTTGACCGTCAGGCGGATCGGAATCGCCATGCTTGTCTCCATGTGGGGTGGACGCGCATGACCAATTGCCCGAAATCCCGAAAGAACTGCGTGGGACTGGCCACGACGCGGTACTGCCGCTTAAGACGGCTATAGGACGGCTAATTCGTGATATTGGTGCTGCCGCTACAACTGCTGTAGGTGCGCCAGCGCACGCGGCGAGCGGCTTCAATGCTGGCGCGAATGCTGCGGCCGGCGAACGATTGGCCACAACAGGCTCTAACAGTTAATCACAAATCCAGCACAGGTGCCATGTGGTTTGCCCGCTCCCCATTCGCGGGGCGGGGTCCTGGCAGGGCCGCTGCTAGAATGGCCCGGCCCCCTTGCTCACCCTGACATGGAAGCCTTCTTCGACTGGCTGTTCGAAACCATTGCCCTGCCCAAGGTGGGCCTGCCCGCGATCTTTGTGGTCAGCCTGATCTCGGCCACGCTGCTGCCGCTGGGCTCGGAGCCGGCGGTGTTCGGCTACGTCAAGCTCAACCCGCAGATGTTCTGGCCGGCGATCGTGGTGGCCACTGCCGGCAACACCGTGGGCGGCGCCATCGACTGGTGGCTGGGCTATGCCGCCAAGCTGGCGCTGGTGCGCTACCACAAGCGGCGCCGGGCGCGCGAGCACGACCGTGAGCACCTGGAGCATCGCGAGCACGCGCGCAAACCGCCCAAGCCCAAGCTCGACGCGCGCTACTTCCGGTGGATGCGCCGGCTTGGGCCGCCTACGCTGCTGTTCTCGTGGTTGCCCGGCATTGGTGATCCTTTGTGCACTTTAGCCGGCTGGCTGCGCCTCTCCTTCTGGCCCAGCCTGGCCTGGATGGCGGTCGGCAAGTTCATCCGCTATCTGTTCATGACCGCCAGCCTGCTTTGGATCCCGGACAGTTTTTGGCAGAACATTGCGCAAACGTTCAAGGCCTGGTTCTGATCCGGCGCGTTGCCGGCACCACCGTGGGGCGCCATTGCCAGGCCAGAAAGCCGCCTAATCCCTTGTTCCGACAAGGATTCCTCTATGTTGCGGTGCGGCGAAAGCAGGGGTTGAAGTACAATCGCCCTTTAATGAACGATTCGCGCACAGTCCCCGTGCGCAGCAGGAAGCGGTCCCCCAATGAACGCCCCACTCGTGCTCGACGCCAAGCTCGCCGCGCAGGACGCCCCGCCGCGCCTGCGTGAAATCCCTTATAACTACACGTCCTTCTCGGACCGCGAGATTGTCATCCGCCTGCTGGGCGAGGAAGCCTGGCGCATCCTGGACGAGCTGCGCAGCGAGCGCCGCACCGGCCGCTCGGCCCGCATGCTGTACGAGGTGCTGGGCGATATCTGGGTGGTCCGCCGCAATCCCTACCTGCAGGACGACCTGCTGGAAAATCCCAAGCGCCGCCAGATGCTGGTCAGCGCGCTGCACCACCGCCTGAACGAGATCGAGAAGCGCCGCGCCGCCGACCGTGCCGAGCACGCCGAGCCCGCCGCCGAGGACCGTTCGCACCGCGTGGAGCAGCTGGTCGCCTTCGCCAAGCAGGCGATCGAGGACTTCAAGAACGAATTCGCCGCCGCCTACGACCTGCGCAAGCGCGCGCAGCGCGTGCTGGGCAAGGTCACGCAGAAGGACAACATCAAGTTCGATGGCCTGTCGCGCGTGTCGCACGTGACCGACGCCACCGACTGGCGCGTGGAATACCCGTTCGTGGTGCTGACGCCCGATACCGAGGAAGAGATCGCCGGCCTGGTCAAGGGCTGCTTCGAACTGGGCCTGACCATCATTCCGCGCGGGGGCGGCACCGGCTATACCGGCGGCGCCGTGCCGCTGACGCCGATGAGCGCGGTGATCAATACCGAGAAGCTGGAGCAGCTCGGGCCGGTGGAGCAAACCGACCTGCCGGGCGTGTCGCACAAGGTCGCGACCATCTTCTCCGGCGCCGGCGTGGTGACGCGCCGCGTGGCCGACGCTGCCGACAAGGCAGGCCTGGTGTTCGCGGTCGACCCGACCTCGATCGATGCCTCGTGCATTGGCGGCAACGTGGCCATGAACGCGGGCGGCAAGAAGGCCGTGCTGTGGGGCACCGCGCTGGACAACCTGGCCTGGTGGCGCATGGTGGATCCGGAAGGCAACTGGCTGGAGATCACCCGGCTGGACCACAACCTGGGCAAGATCCACGACGTGCCGGTGGCCACCTTCGAACTGAAATGGTCGGACGGCAACCGCGCCCCGGGCGAGAAGGTGCTGCGCACCGAGACGCTGGCCATCGAGGGCCGCAAGTTCCGCAAGGAAGGCCTGGGCAAGGACGTCACCGACAAGTTCCTGGCCGGCCTGCCCGGCGTGCAGAAGGAAGGCTGCGACGGCATCATCACCAGCGCGCGCTGGATCCTGCACCGCATGCCGAAATTCATCCGCACGGTCTGCCTGGAGTTCTTCGGCCAGGCGCGCGACGCGATCCCCAGCATCGTCGAGATCAAGGACTTCCTCGACGCCGAGACCAAGAAGCCCGGCGGCGCCATCCTGGCCGGCCTGGAGCACCTGGACGAGCGCTACCTGCGCGCGGTCGGCTACGCCACCAAGAGCAAGCGCAACGCCTTCCCGAAGATGGTGCTGATCGGCGATATCGTCGGCGACGATGAAGACGCCGTGGCGCGCGCCACCTCGGAAGTGATCCGCATGGCCAACGGCAAGAGCGGCGAAGGCTTTATCGCCGTCAGCCCCGAGGCGCGCAAGAAGTTCTGGCTGGACCGTTCGCGTACCGCCGCCATCGCCAAGCACACCAACGCCTTCAAGATCAACGAAGACGTGGTGATCCCGCTGAACCGGATGGGCGAGTACACCGACGGCATCGAGCGCATCAATATCGAGCTGTCGATCAAGAGCAAGCTCAAGCTGGTCGACACGCTCGAAGCGTTCTTCGCGCGCGGCAACCTGCCGCTGGGCCGCAGCGACGACGCCAACGAGATCCCCAGCGCCGAGTTGCTGGAAGACCGCGTGCAGCACGCGCTGACGCTGCTGCGCGAGATCCGCGCGCGCTGGCGTTACCTGCAGGACCACATGGACGTGCCGCTGACGCAGGCCAAGGCCTCGCTGATCGGGCACGGGCTGGGACTGCTGGGGCAGGAGTTCGATGCGCGCCTGCAGCATCAGCCTGATGCCACTGTGTTCCACCTGCTGCAGGACCGCACCATCCGCGTGTCCTGGAAGGCGGAGATCCGCGCCGAATTGCGCAAGATCTTCAACGGCGGCGAGTTCAAGCCGATCCTGGACGAAGCCCAGAAGATCCACAAGCAGGTGCTGCGCGGCCGCGTCTTCGTGGCGCTGCACATGCACGCCGGCGACGGCAACGTGCACACCAATATCCCGGTCAACTCCGACGACTACGACATGCTGCAGGACGCGCATCGCGCGGTGGCCCGCATCATGGACCTGGCGCGGTCGCTCGACGGCGTGATCTCGGGCGAGCACGGCATCGGCATCACCAAGCTGGAATTCCTGACCGAGGAAGAGATCGGCGACTTCCGCGCCTACAAGCTGAAGGTCGATCCGCAAGGGCGCTTCAACAAGGGCAAGCTGCTGCCCGGCGCCGACCTGCGCAATGCCTACACGCCGTCGTTCGGCCTGATGGGGCATGAGTCGATCATCATGCAGCAGAGCGATATCGGCGCGATTGCCGAGAGCGTCAAGGACTGCCTGCGCTGCGGCAAGTGCAAGCCGGTGTGCGCCACCCACGTGCCGCGCGCCAACCTGCTGTACAGCCCGCGCAACAAGATCCTGGCGACCTCGCTGCTGGTCGAGGCCTTCCTGTACGAAGAGCAGACCCGCCGCGGCATTTCGGTCAAGCACTGGGACGAGTTCTCGGACGTGGCCGACCACTGCACCGTGTGCCACAAGTGCGTGACGCCGTGCCCAGTCAAGATCGACTTCGGCGACGTGTCGATGAACATGCGCAACCTGCTGCGCAAGATGGGGCAGAAGAAGTTCAACCCCGGCACCGCGGCGTCGATGTTCTTCCTCAACGCCACCAACCCCGAGACCATCAACCTGACCCGCAAGGTCATGATCGACTGGGGCTACAAGGCGCAGCGCCTCGGCAATGACGTGCTGAAGAAATTCGCCAAGAAGCAGACCGCGCATCCGCCCGCGACCGTGGGCAAGGCGCCGGTGCGCGAGCAGGTGATCCACTTCATCAACAAGAAGATGCCGGGCAACCTGCCCAAGAAGACCGCGCGCGCGCTGCTCGACATCGAGGACAACGAGATCGTGCCGATCATCCGCGACCCGAAGGCGACCACGCCGGAAACGGAAGCGGTGTTCTACTTCCCCGGCTGCGGCTCGGAGCGGCTGTTCTCGCAGGTGGGCCTGGCCACGCAGGCGATGCTGTGGCACGTGGGCGTGCAGACCGTGCTGCCGCCGGGCTACCTGTGCTGCGGCTATCCGCAGCGCGGCAACGGCCAGTATGACAAGGCCGAGAAGATCGTCACCGACAACCGCGTGCTCTTCCACCGCGTCGCCAATACGCTGAACTACCTCGACATCAAGACCGTGGTGGTCAGCTGCGGCACCTGCTACGACCAGCTCGCCGGGTATGAATTCGACAAGATCTTCCCGGGCTGCCGCATCATCGACATCCATGAATACCTGCTCGAGAAGGGCGTGAAGCTGGAAGGCGTGACCGGTACCCGCTACATGTACCACGATCCCTGCCACACCCCGATCAAGACCATGGACCCGACCAAGCTGGTCAATGACCTGATGGGCGGCAACACCGGCCTGGGCAAGATCGAGAAGAACGAGCGCTGCTGCGGCGAGTCGGGCACGCTGGCGGTGACGCGTCCGGATATCTCGACGCAGGTCCGCTTCCGCAAGGAAGAGGAAATGACCAAGGGCGCCGACAAGCTGCGCGCCGACGGCTTCACCGGCGACGTCAAGATCCTGACCAGCTGCCCGTCGTGCCTGCAGGGGCTGTCGCGCTACAAGGAAGATGCCACGGTGCAGGCGGATTATATCGTGATCGAGATGGCGAAGCATCTGCTTGGGGAAAACTGGATGCCGGAGTACGTCGCGAAGGCGAACGCCGGCGGTATCGAGCGGGTGCTGGTTTAAATCTCGGCGATGGCACTCGTACCCAACTGCCCCTTGTGCGAGACCGACGGCGGCGAACTGGTCTGGATGGGCGACCGCGCCCGGCTGATCCTGGTCGAGCATGACCGTTTCCCGGGCTTCTGCCGCATCGTCTGGAACGATCACGTGGCCGAGCTGAGCGACCTGGAGGATGCCGACCAGGCCTGGCTGATGCGGCTGGTCGCACGTGTCGAACGGGTGGTGCGCGAGGTCATGGCGCCGGACAAGGTCAACCTGGCGGCCTTTGGCAACATCGTGCCGCACCTGCACTGGCATATCATCCCGCGCTACCGCTGGGACACCCATTTCCCCGAGGCAATCTGGGCCGCGCCGCAGCGCGCGGCGGATGCCGTGCGCGTGCAGGAGCTGGCCAGCCGGTTGCCGGCGCTGCGTACGGCGCTTTCGCTGCTCGAAGCCGGCGACGCCTGAGGGGCGCGCGGAACCCACGCCTGGCCGTGACCGTCTGAATGCTGTTGCCGCCGTGGCCTGCCGCCACGGTATCCAGAACAACAAGCCCGGCCGGCATCCGCTGACGGGCCAAGCACTGCCGCTATGTCCTCCACTCCGACCTCAGTCACCGTACCGGGCCCTGCCGTCCCTGCCAGGGCCCTCAAGATCCAGAGCCGGCTGCGCATGGCTGCCACGTGGGCGCTGATCAAGCCTTACTGGAAATCCGAGGACCGCCTCGCCGGGCTTGGCCTGCTGGCGCTGGTGGTGGTGCTCAACCTCGGCATCGTCTATATCAACGTGCTGCTCAACGAGTGGAACCGCGTGTTCTACAACGCGCTGGAGCAGCGCGACTACGCCTCGTTCAAGGTGCTGCTGCTGCGCTTCTCGTGGATCGCGGCGTTCTTCATCGTGGCGGCGATCTCGCGCCAGTACTACACCATGATGCTGCAGATGCGCTGGCGTACCTGGATGACCGGCCGCTTCATGGGCCACTGGCTCGGGCACCAGGCCTATTACCGCATCGAGCAGACCCACACTACCGATAACCCCGACCAGCGTATCGCCGACGATTTGCGCCTGTTCACGGACGGCGCGCTGTCGTTGTCGCTCGGGCTGCTCAACTCGGTGGTGACGCTGCTGTCCTTCGTCGGCATCCTGTGGACGGTATCGGGGCCGATCAGCTTTGCGCTGGGCGGCACCGAGTGGACCATCCCCGGCTATATGGTGTGGTTCGCGGCGGGCTATGCGGTGATCGGCTCGCTGGTGGCGCACGTGGTCGGCCGCCCGCTGATCGGCCTGAACTTCCAGCAGGAGCAGTATGAGGCGGATTTCCGTTTCACGCTGGTGCGCCTGCGCGAGAACAGCGAGCCGGTGGCGCTGTACCGCGGCGAGCCCACCGAGCAGGCCGGCCTGCGCGCGCGCTTCGACCGCATCCGCGCCAACTGGAACCAGCTGATGCGCTATACGCGGCGGCTGACCTTTGTCAGCTCCGGCTATGCGCAGTTCGCCATCATCTTCCCGATCCTGGTGGCGGCGCCGCGCTACTTCGCCGGCAAGATGACGCTCGGCGGCCTGATGCAGACCAGCTCCGCCTTCGGCCAGGTACAGGGCGCGCTGTCGTGGTTTGTCGACAGCTACGCCACGCTGGTGGGCTGGAAGGCGGCCGCCAACCGCCTGATCGATTTCCAGGAAGCGATCCGCGTGGCCGAGCGCCAGGACCTGGCGCCGGGCGGCGTGCGCGATATCGAGGTGGAACATACCGGCAAGCCGCAGAATGGCATCACCATCGACGGCCTGGCGCTGGCACTGCCGGTACGCGCCGCGCGCAGCGCGGCCGTGGGCCAGCGGCCGCTGGTGGCGCCGTTCTCGCTGTCGGTCGCGCCGGGCGAGCGCTGGCTGGTCAGCGGCCCGTCCGGCTGCGGCAAGAGCGTGCTGTTCCGCGCGCTGGCGGGGATCTGGCCGTACGGCAGCGGCACCGTGACCATGCCCGACGGCGCGCGCATGCTGTTCCTGCCGCAGCGCAGCTACCTGCCGATCGGCACGCTGGCCGATGCGCTGGCTTACCCGGACGCCGGCACCGTGCATAGCGCGGAAGCGCTGCAGGCGGCGCTGCGCCAGGCGCGGCTGGCGGCGCTGGCGGACCAGCTCGACGTGTTCGACAACTGGGCGCTGCGGCTTTCGCCGGGCGAGCAGCAGCGTCTGGCCTTCGCGCGCGCGCTGCTGCAGAAGCCGGACTACCTGTTCCTGGACGAAGCCACCAGCGCGCTGGACGAGGAAACCGAAGGCGCCATGTACCGGCTGATGGTGGAGTCGCTGCCGCAGGCGGCCATCATCAGTATTGCCCACCGCAGCACCGTGGCGGCCTATCATCAACGGCGCCTGCGTTACGTGCCGCAGGACGGGGAAGCGGCCCGGGCTGCGCAAGCCGGCGAGCCTGGGGTAAGCTATCGGGTCGTATGCGAAGCGTGATGCCGTGCCGTACCGGCAGCATCGCGCGGCAATCACCCCCTCAGGAGCGACCCTAACCGGGCCGCGATCATCATGGCAGGCCTGGAAAAAGACACCCCTCATCCCACCGCGCTGACCGTCCATACGCAATCCCGCGTGCTGGAGATCGGCTTCGACAACGGCCGCAGCTTCCGGCTGCCGTTCGAGCTGCTGCGCGTGTATTCGCCGTCCGCTGAAGTCCAGGGCCACGGCCCGGGGCAGGAAGTGCTGCAGACCGGCAAGCGCGAGGTGGGCGTCAACGCGGTCGAGCCGGTCGGCAACTACGCGATCCAGATCCGCTTTACCGACGGCCACGATACCGGCATCTATTCCTGGGACCTGCTGTACCGCCTCGGCGACAACCAGGATGCGCTCTGGCAGGAATACCTGCAGCGCCTGGAAGCCGCCGGCGCCGACCGCGACACCCCGATGCCCGCCGCCGGCGCTGCCGGCGGCCACGGCTGCGGCCATCACTGAGCCGCGCCGAACCGATTACCCTGGAGTCTGAAAGATGAGTGAAACCCACTTCGGGTTTGAAAAGGTCGACGAAGCGGAAAAGGCCGACAAGGTTGCCGGCGTGTTCCATTCGGTGGCGAGCAAGTACGACGTGATGAACGACCTGATGTCGGGCGGCATGCACCGGCTCTGGAAGATGTTCACCATCGCCCAGGCTGGCGTGCGCCCCGGCCACAAGGTGCTGGACATCGCCGGCGGCACCGGTGACCTGGCCAAGGCGTTCGCGAAGCAGGCCGGCCCGACCGGAGAGGTCTGGCTGACCGACATCAACGAGTCGATGCTGCGCGTGGGCCGCGACCGGCTGCTGAACAAGGGTATCGTCACCCCGGTGTGCCTGTGCGACGCCGAGCGCATTCCGTTCCCGGACAACCACTTCGACCTGGTGACCGTGGCCTTCGGCCTGCGCAACATGACGCACAAGGATGCCGCGCTGGCCGAGATGCGCCGCGTGGTCAAGCCGGGCGGCAAGGTCATGGTGCTGGAGTTCTCCAAGGTGTGGAAACCCCTGGAGAAGGCCTACGACGTCTATTCTTTCAAGGTGCTGCCGTGGCTGGGTGAGCGGGTGGCAGGGGATGCCCCCAGCTATCGCTATCTCGCGGAATCGATCAGAATGCATCCAGACCAGGCTTCACTTGTACGCTTGATGGAACATGCCGGCCTGGAAAATGTCGAATACTTCAATCTGACGGCCGGAGTGGTGGCGCTCCACGTCGGGCGCAAGTATTAAGAAGACTTGAAATCGCCATGCCTCGCCCGCATATAGGGTGAAACTGACAGGGGATAGCAGAATATGTCGTCATTTCGTGGGAAATTCCTGGTTGGGTCGCTGATCACCGCGATTGCCTTGGGAGTAATGTTCGACGCCAATGCCAAGCGCATGGGCGGTTCGCGCAGCATCGGCAAGCAATCTGAGTCGGTCACGCAGCGCCAGCAGGCGCCGCAGCCCACTTCGCCGACCCAGCAGGCGCAGCAGCCCGCACAACAGGCAGCTCCGGCAACGGCCGGTGCGGCCGGCGCGGCCGCGGCCGCGGCGCCCAAGCGCAACTGGGGCGGCATCCTGGGCGGCATCGCCGCCGGCCTGGGTATCGGCTGGCTTCTGTCGCACTTCGGTCTGGGCGGGGCGGCACTGAGCTTCCTGTCCAATCTGATCCTGATCGCGCTGGTGGCGTTCGCTGCGATCTGGCTGATCCGCAAGTTCCGTGGCGGCAGCAAGCGCACCCAGCAGCCGGCCTACGCCGGCGCCGGCAACGCGCCGAACCTGGGCCGCAGCGCCGAGCCCATGTTCCGCGGCGAGCCGACGCCTGTGTCTTCGGGTAGCCCGGCAGGCCCGGCCGCCAATACGGTACTGCCGGCAGCATCGGCAGCCCCGGTCGCGGCCGATGCGGTGGCCCAGCAGCCGTGGGGCGTGCCGGCCGACTTCGATACCGAAGCCTTCCTGCGCAACGCCAAGGTTCATTTCGTGCGCCTGCAGGCCGCGTGGGATGCAGGCAACCTGGACGACATCCGCGAGTTCACCACGCCGGAGATGTTCGCCGAGATCAAGATGGACCTGGCCGACCGCGGCGCCGAGGTCAACAAGACCGACGTGGTCACGCTGGAAGCCCAGCTGCTCGGCATCGAGTCGGCTGCGGCCCAGCATATCGCCAGCGTGCGCTTCTCGGGCATGATCCGCGAGAAGTCCGGCGAGGCGGCCCAGCCGTTCGGCGAGGTCTGGAACCTGGCCAAGCCTGCCAGCGGCACCGGCGGCTGGCTGCTGGCCGGCATCCAGCAAGAGTCCTGATGCCGCACCCCGCGGCGGTGATGCGCCGGGGGGAGTAGCTTAGAATGGAGGCCCACGCGAAAGCGTGGGCCTTTTTTTGTTTGGGACGCCCGACCTGCGGCGTCGCTGCCTGCCCGCCAACCGCGCTGTCATGAATACTCTGCCTTCCGCCCTGGCCATGCCCGCCATCTCGGCGCTGAACCACCTGCTTGAGCAGGAGCCGTGGGCCCGCAACCAGCTCACGCCGTTTGCCGGGCGCGTGATCCGCTTCGATGCGGCCGCCTTCGTGCTGTCGCTGAAGGTGACGGAGCACGGCTGCACCGAACCAGGGCCCGAGGCCGAGGCGCCCGCGGTGACGCTGCGTGTGCCGGTGCAGCAGTGGCCGCTGGTGGCCGCCGACGTGGCCGAAGGCGGCCAGGCCGCCGCCATGCGCCATGTCCGCATCGAGGGCGACGCCGAGCTGGCCAACACCATCTCGACGCTGGCGCGCAACCTGCGCTGGGACGCCGCCGAAGACCTGTCGCGCGCGCTGCGCGGCATCCTGGGCGGGCCGGTGAGCGACAGCGTGGCGCAGCGCGTGGTCGACGGCGCGCGCCAGGTGCATGAGCAGGCCACGCGCGTGGGCCGCGCCCTGGTCGACAACGTCACCGACTACCTGCTGGACGAGCATCCGACCCTGGTGCGCCACGCCGCGCTCGATGCCTTCGGCACCGACGTGGGCCGGCTGCGCGACAGCCTGGCCCGGCTCGAAAAACGGCTGGAGCGGCTGGAGCGCGCCGGCCCGCCGCCGGCTTCCGGACAGTCGGGCCAGTCGGGCCAGTCCGGCAAGCTGCCGTCGCCGCACCGCTGAGCCGGCCGCGCCCCGATCCCATCCACCAACAACATGACTGCCTGCCCGGCCCTGTGAAGACTCCCGAATGACCCGCCTCCTGCGCCTTGGCAAGATTCTCTTCGTCATCCTCTATTACGGCCTGGACGAGCTGGTGCTCTCGGGCTTCAGCAGCCGCAGGATCCGCTTCCTGGTACGCGTCATCACCATCGGGCGCAAGCTCGAGATGCCGCGCGGCGAGCGCCTGCGGCTGGCGCTGACGCGGCTGGGCCCGATCTTCGTCAAGTTCGGCCAGGTGCTGTCGACCCGGCGCGACCTGATGCCGGCGGACATTGCCGACGAACTGGCCAAGCTGCAGGACCAGGTGCCGCCGTTCGATTCGGTGGTGGCGGTGAAGATCATCGAGCGCGCGCTGGGGCGGCCGCTGGACCAGCTGTTCGAGACCTTCGAGCACCAGCCGGTGGCCAGCGCCTCGATCGCACAGGTGCACTTCGCCACGCTCAAGGGCGGCCCCTGCCACGGCCGCGAGGTCGCGGTGAAGGTGCTGCGCCCGGGCATGCTGCCGGTGATCGACAGCGACCTGGCGCTGATGCGCGACATGGCCACCTGGCTGGAACGCTTCTGGGCCGACGGCAAGCGCCTGAAGCCGCGCGAGGTGGTGGCCGAGTTCGACAAATATCTGCACGACGAACTCGACCTGATGATCGAGGCGGCCAATGCCAGCCAGCTGCGCCGCAACTTTGCCGACACCAGCCTGCTGCTGGTGCCCGAGGTGTTCTGGGACTGGTGCAGCAGCACCGTGTTCGTGATGGAGCGCATGCACGGCATCCCGATCTCGCGCACCGAGTCGCTCAAGGCCGCCGGCGTGGACATGCACCAGCTGGCGGAAGAGGGTGTCGAGATCTTCTTCACCCAGGTGTTTCGCGACGGCTTCTTCCATGCCGACATGCACCCGGGCAATATCCTGGTGTCGGTGCAGCCCGAGACCTTCGGCCGCTATATCGCGCTGGACTTCGGCATCGTCGGCGCGCTGTCCGAGTTCGACAAGAACTACCTGGCGCAGAATTTCATCGCCTTCTTCCGGCGCGACTACCACCGCGTAGCACTGCTGCACGTGGAGTCCGGCTGGGTGCCGCCAGACACCCGTGTCGAAGAGCTGGAAAGCGCCGTGCGCGCCTGCTGCGAGCCGTACTTCGACAAGCCGCTCAAGGAAATCTCGCTGGGCATGGTGCTGATGCGCCTGTTCCAGACCTCGCGCCGCTTCAATGTCGAGATCCAGCCGCAGCTGGTGCTGCTGCAGAAGACGCTGCTCAATATCGAAGGCCTGGGCCGCCAGCTCGACCCCGACCTGGACCTGTGGAAGACCGCCAAGCCTTTCCTGGAACGCTGGATGCACGAGCAGGTGGGCTGGAAGGGCGCCTGGGAGCGGGTCAAGGTGGAGGCGCCGCTGTGGGCCAAGATGCTGCCCGACTTCCCGCGCCTGGCGCACCAGTTCCTGGAGCGGCGCGCGCTGACCAGCAACGGCGAGCAGGACAAGCTGCTGGCGATGCTGGTGGTGGAGCAGCGCCGCACCAACCGGCTGCTCGGCACCGGGCTGCTGTTGCTGGGCGGCTTTGTCGCCGGCATCGTGCTGACGCATGTGCTGGGCTGGGCGGGCTACTGGTAGCGCACCCAGGCTGATCCATTTTTGAGGTGACCATGAGCGACCCTGCCAAGCCCGTGCCGACCTTCGCCACCCGCAACGCCGCCGACCCGGCATTCTGGGACGAGCGTTTCGAACAGGGCTTCACGCCCTGGGACCAGGGCGGCGTGCCCGAGGAATTCCGGCAGTTCATTGAAGGCCGTGCCCCATGTCCGACCCTGGTGCCAGGCTGTGGCAACGGCTGGGAGGCCGCGTGGCTGTTCGAGCGTGGCTGGCCGGTGACGGCAATCGACTTCTCGCCGCAGGCGGTGGCGTCGGCGCGGCAAACTCTGGGGCCGGCGGGGGTAGTGGTGCAGCAGGGCGATTTCTTTGCCTTCACGCCGCAGCCGCCGTGCGAGCTGATCTACGAACGGGCCTTCCTGTGCGCGCTGCCGCCGGCGATGCGGGCCGACTATGCCGCCCGGGTCGCGCAACTGCTGCCGCCGGGCGGCCTGCTGGCCGGCTACTTCTACCTCGGCGAAAACCGCGGCGGGCCGCCGTTCGCGATGCCGGCCGAGGCGCTGGACGCGCTGCTGGCACCGGCCTTCGAGCGACTTGAGGACCGGCCCACGGCCGCGCCGCTGCCGGTGTTCCAGGGGCAGGAGCGCTGGCAGGTCTGGCGCCGCCGGTCCGGCTGAAGCAGCCGCCGGCCAGCCCTTGTGGCGCAGGCGATGCTCCGCGTGGCGCATTTGCGCCAGCGGGGAATTTTTTTCGCCCACGCTGGTCTGCGTCGCTATAATCCGCGTTTTGATTCGGCTACGACCGCAGCCCCGGCCGCGTTTTCCGCCCAGCGCGAGAACTCCAGGCAGCTCGATATGCGGCCCCGACCGATGAATTGGACTCCGGGCAGATGCGCGCAAGCAACGTGCACTCATGCGCCGCCCGGCATTCGGTTTCTCGCCACAAGGGCACTTCTGCATAGGGCAGCGGCATGCTGATCTGGTTCGTCATCATCTACTGGGTAATCTCGGTCGGCATCGGCCTGTGGGCGGCGCTGCGCGTACGCAACACCACCGATTTCGCCGTCGCCGGGCGCAGCCTGCCATTCCATATCGTCACCGCCACCGTCTTCGCCACCTGGTTCGGCTCGGAGACGGTGCTGGGCATCCCCGCCGTATTCCTCAAGGAAGGCCTGTCGGGCGTGGTCTCCGACCCCTTCGGCTCGTCGCTGTGCCTGATCCTGGTGGGCCTGTTCTTCGCCCGGCCGCTGTACCGGATGAACCTGCTGACCATCGGCGACTACTACCACAACCGCTATGGCCGGCTGGCCGAGGTGCTGACCACGCTGTGCATCGTGGTGTCCTACCTGGGCTGGGTGGCGGCGCAGATCAAGGCGCTCGGGCTGGTGTTCTATACCGTCTCGGACGGCGCGCTGTCGCAGGAGGCCGGCATGATGATCGGCGCAGCCAGCGTGCTGGTCTATACGCTGTTCGGCGGAATGTGGTCGGTGGCCATCACCGACTTCATCCAGATGATCATCATCGTGATCGGCATGCTCTATATCGGCTACGAGGTCAGCGGCCAGGCCGGCGGCGTCACGGCGGTGGTGTCGCACGCGGCCGCGGCCGGCAAGTTCGAGTTCCTGCCGTCGCTGGATTTCATACAGATCATCGGCTTCGCGGCGGCGCTGTTCACCATGATGCTGGGCTCGATCCCGCAGCAGGACGTGTTCCAGCGCGTGACCTCGTCGCGCACCGAGCAGATCGCCGGGCGCGCCTCGGTGCTGGGCGGCGTGCTGTACTTCTGCTTCGCCTTTATCCCGATGTTCCTGGCGTATTCGGCCACGCTGATCGACCCCGGCATGGTGGCCAGGTACATCGACACCGATTCGCAGCTGATCCTGCCGAAGCTGATCCTGCAGCACGCACCGATGTTCGCCCAGGTGATGTTCTTCGGCGCGCTGCTGTCGGCGATCAAGAGTTGCGCTTCGGCCACCCTGCTGGCGCCGTCGGTGACCTTTGCCGAGAACATCCTGCGCCCGTACTTCCGCCACCTCGACGACCGGCAGTTCCTGCGCGTGATGCAGACCGTGGTGCTGGTATTCACCGCGCTGGTGACGCTGTTCGCACTTAACTCGCACCTGTCGATCTTCCATATGGTCGAAAATGCCTATAAGGTCACCCTGGTCTCGTCCTTCGTGCCATTGGCCTTCGGCATGTTCTGGAAGCACGCCACCCGCCAGGGCGGGCTGGCGGCGATCCTGCTGGGCCTGTCCTCCTGGCTGACCTGCGAGCTGGCCTTTGCCGATGCCGTGGTGCCGCCGCAAATGGTGGGCCTGCTGTTCTCGATCAGCGGCATGGTGATCGGTTCACTGCTGCCGCAGTGGATTGCAGATCACGCGCCGGTCAAGGAAGTGCATATCGCCTGACGGCCCGGGGTCTGCCACCCCCTCATTTCCGGCGATCAGGCGGCCCCGGAACGGTTTATAATTCAAGGCTTTGCATCGTCGCACGGGAATTTCCCGCGGCCGCCATGGCCCGCGCCGATGTCCGCCTTTGTACCAATTCCGAAGTTTTCTCGCGAAATAACACCATGCCGATCTATGCCTACCGTTGCGACGCCTGCGGCCACGGGCGCGATGTGCTGCAGAAAATGAGCGATGCCCCGCTGACGGACTGCCCGTCGTGCGGCACCGCCGGCGCGTTCAAGAAACAGCTGACCGCTGCTGGTTTCCAGCTCAAGGGCTCGGGCTGGTACGTGACCGACTTCCGCGGCGGCAGCGCCGGCGCGCCGGCAGCGACCGGCGCCGCTGGTGGCGCCGCTGCAGCGGCGGCCAGCACCCCGGCGGCGGCTGAATCGCCGGCCAGTCCTGCCTCGTCCGCTTCGGCCACGCCCGCGGCAGCCGGCGGCTGCGGCAGCGCCTGCGCCTGCCATTGAGCCGGACCCGCCCCGTGGTTGCCAAGAAGACTTCCGCCCTGAAAACCTGGTTCCTGACCGGGCTGCTGGTGCTGGTGCCGCTGGGCATCACGCTGTGGGTGCTCAGCCTGATCATCGGCACGATGGACCAGAGCCTGGCGCTGCTGCCCGAGGCCTGGCGCCCGGACCGGCTGATGTTCGGCAAGCGCGTGACGGGCCTGGGCGCCATCCTCACGCTGCTGGTCATCCTGCTGGTCGGCCTGCTGGCGCATAACTTCATCGGCCAGCGCCTGGTGCGCTGGTGGGAAGCGCTGCTGGGCCATATCCCGGTGGTGGGCCCGATCTACACCAGCGTCAAGCAGGTCTCGGACACGCTGCTGTCGTCCTCGGGCAACGCCTTCCGCAAGGCGCTGCTGGTGCAGTACCCGCGCGAGGGCTCGTGGACCATCGCCTTCCTGACCGGGCGCCCCGGCGGCGACGTGCAGAACCACCTGCAGGGCGAATACGTCAGCGTCTACGTGCCGACCACGCCGAATCCGACCTCGGGCTTCTTCCTGATGATGCCCAAGGCCGACACCATCGAACTCGACATGACCGTCGACGCCGCGCTCAAGTACATCGTCTCGATGGGCGTGGTGGCACCGGCGGAATTGCCGCGCAAGAACGGCAGCATGTCCCGGCCGGCAGCCCCGACCAATCCGGCCGGCAGGGCCAGCAGCGAGGAAACGGTCGAGACGACCGATCCTTAAGCATCCAATCTGATCACGGGCCGCCCGATGTGCTTCGGGCGGCCGCGTTTTACCGGGAATCTCCTTATGTCCTCCATGCGTACTCACTACTGCGGTCTGGTGACCGAACAATTCTCGGGCCAGGAAGTGGCCCTGACCGGCTGGGTCCAGCGCCGCCGCGACCATGGCGGCGTGATCTTCATCGACCTGCGCGACCGCGAAGGCCTGGTGCAGGTGGTGTGCGACCCGGACCGCCCCGAGATGTTCAAGGCCGCCGAAGAGATCCGCAATGAGTTCTGCATCCGCGTCACCGGCAAGGTCCGTCCGCGCCCGGCCGGCACCGAGAACGCCAACCTGACCTCGGGCAAGATCGAGGTGCTGTGCCATGAACTGACCGTGCTGAACCCGTCGGTCACGCCCCCGTTCCAGCTCGACGACGACAACCTGTCGGAAACCACACGCCTGACGCACCGCGTGCTGGACCTGCGCCGCCCGCAGATGCAGTACAACCTGCGCCTGCGCTACAAGGTGGCGATGGAAGTGCGCAAGTTCCTCGATGCGCAGGGCTTTATCGACATCGAGACCCCGATGCTGGGCAAGAGCACGCCCGAAGGCGCGCGCGACTACCTGGTGCCGTCGCGGGTCAACCCGGGCCATTTCTTCGCGCTGCCGCAGTCGCCGCAGATCTTCAAGCAGATGCTGATGGTCTCCGGCTTCGACCGCTACTACCAGATCACCAAGTGCTTCCGCGACGAAGACCTGCGTGCCGACCGCCAGCCGGAATTCACGCAGATCGACTGCGAGACCTCGTTCCTGACCGAGCAGGAGATCCGCGACCTGTTCGAGGACATGATGCGCACGGTGTTCAAGAACGCCATCGACGTCGACCTGGACGCCAGGTTCCCGGTGATGGAGTTCCGCGAGGCCATGGCCCGCTTCGGCTCGGACAAGCCTGACCTGCGCGTCAAGCTGGAATTCACCGAGCTGACCGAGGTGATGAAGGACGTCGACTTCAAGGTGTTCTCGAGCCCCGCCAACAGCGACAACGGCCGCGTGGTCGGCCTGCGCGTGCCGGGCGGCGGTGCGATCTCGCGCGGCGAGATCGACGCCTACACCCAGTTCGTCGGCATCTACGGCGCCAAGGGACTGGCCTGGATCAAGGTCAACGAAGTGGCCAAGGGCCGCGACGGCCTGCAATCGCCGATCGTCAAGAACCTGCACGACGCCGCCATTGCCGAGATCCTCAAGCGCACCGGCGCTCAGGACGGCGACATCATCTTCTTCGGCGCCGACAAGGCCAAGGTGGTCAACGACTCGATCGGCGCGCTGCGCCTGAAGATCGGCCACTCTGACTTCGGCAAGGCCAACGGCCTGTTCGAAGACACCTGGAAGCCGCTGTGGGTGGTCGACTTCCCGATGTTCGAGTACGACGAGGAAGACGCGCGCTGGGTGGCCATGCACCACCCGTTCACCAGCCCCAAGGACGAGCACCTGGAATACCTGGAGACCGACCCGGGCAAGTGCCTGGCCAAGGCCTACGACATGGTGCTGAACGGCTGGGAAATGGGCGGCGGCTCGGTGCGGATCTTCCGTTCGGACATCCAGAGCAAGGTGTTCCGCGCGCTCAACATCAATGACGATGAAGCCCGCGCCAAGTTCGGCTACCTGCTGGACGCGCTGCAGTACGGCGCGCCTCCGCACGGCGGCCTGGCCTTCGGCCTGGACCGCATCGTCACGATGATGGCCGGCGCCGACTCGATCCGCGACGTGATCGCCTTCCCGAAGACCCAGCGCGCCCAGGACCTGCTGACCCAGGCCCCGAGCTCGGTCGACGAGAAGCAACTGCGCGAACTGCACATCCGCCTGCGCGCCACGGAGCCCAAGCCGACGGCCTGAGTTGCCTGAAGTCCGCAAGGAAGCCGCGCGATTGCGCGGCTTTTTTGCTTTATGCGCAACGTCTGGCCGCCTGCGCTGTGAGGCGCGCCGCGCATTGGTTTCGATTTGTTACCGGTCGGAACGAAGGGCGCCGCGGCGGGGTCTGCTCTCTTTGACACGTAATTTGCCGAGCGGCCTCGCAATGAAGGCTTCCGGCACTCGGGAGGAAATTCGTGACCCTGGATATCGACCTGATCCGCCAGTTCCTGCTGGCCCATGACCAAACCATCCTGACCTGGCTGGTGGCCGGACTGGTGATGATGCTGCTGGCGCGCTTCGAGCTGCGCCGCGCCGTGCGCCGCTCGGCGCAGGCCATGTCTGAATCGGTGGCCACCACGGTGGCCGCCTGCGTGCCCGACATCGCCCATGCGGTGCAGTCGGCCGCGCCCGCCGCGGCGGCCGAGCCGGTGGAAATGCAGCGTGCCGAAGCGCTGCGCCGGCTGGCGCTGGATACCGTCGGCGTGGTCATGACGCGCGGGCGCTGGCTGGACGAGCTCGGCAACCTGCGCCTGGCTGATGACGCCTTGCTGGCCGGCCAGCGCGCCGACGGCGCCGACCCGCTGCTGGTGGTGGCGCCGCAGCCGGTGGTGCAGGCCTACCTGGATGCGCAGCGCGTGTTCGAGGACGAGGCCGCGCAGGTGCAGGCACTGCGCCGCGACGCCCAGCGTGTGCAGGAGGCGCTGCAGGCCCTGGACGCCGAGGTTGCCCATATCGAGCAGGAAACCGGCAGCATCGTGCTGCGTTTCGAGCAGGTCAACGCGCAGGCGGCGCAGGGCATGGATGGCGGCGATTACCAGCGCTTCCTGATCCAGAAGTACAACTCGCTGGGACAGCGCGAGAAGGAAATCGCGCTGGAGCGCACGCGGCTGCAGGGCGAGGTCCGGCACCGCGCCGACGCCCTGGCCACGCACGCGCATGGCGCCTCCAAGCGCTACCGCCAGGCGCTGGCGCCGCTGATGGACCAGCTGCGTGCGGCCTGGGGCCACGGCGATTCGCCCCAGGTGTTCGACACCTGGCAGCGCACTGCCGCCGACGAGCCGTACCTGGCACCCCGTGCCACCTATGGCGCGCGCAGCGCCGCCTGAAGGCCGCCGAGGGTCGACCCGGGCGTGCGCCGCCACGCTTTCGCGTGGCAACGTGGCACGGCTGCGCTATCCTTGGGTTTGTCCTTTCGCCCAGACCCATGTCCTACAAGATCCCGGAATCCGTGCTGGTGGTGATTTACACGCCAGATCTTCAAGTCTTGCTGCTGGAACGCGCCGATCGCCCGGGGTTCTGGCAGTCCGTGACCGGCAGCCTCGACACCCTGGACGAACCCCTGGCCCTGACCGCCGCGCGTGAAGTGGCCGAGGAAACCGGCATCATCGCCGGCGAGCACCAGCTGACCGACTGGGCCCACACCATCCAGTACGAGATCTACCCGCAGTGGCGCCACCGCTACGCCGAAGGCGTCACGCGCAATACCGAGCACTGGTTCGGGCTGCGCGTGCAGGAGGCGCTGCCGGTGACGCTGGCGCCACGCGAACACCTGCAATACCAGTGGCTGCCGTGGGAGCAGGCGGCGCAGCAATGCTTTTCCAGCAGCAATGCCGAGGCCATCCGCCAGCTCGCCTGGCGCGCGGCCGGGGCTGGCGCTGGCGAGCGGCAGGCGGTATACGGAGCGCAGCCATGAAGCTGCGCGTGGTCACCTACAACATCCACAAGGGAGTGACCGGCATCTCGCGGCGCCCGCGCATCCAGAACGTGCGCGCCGGCCTGCATGCGATGGATGCGGACATCGTCTTCCTGCAGGAAGTGCAGGACCGCAACGACCGGCTGGTGGCCGCGGCGCTGTTCGATCCGGAGCATACGCAGCTCAACTACCTGGCCACTGACGCCTATCCGCACTCGGTCTACGGCCGCAACGCGGTCTATGACTACGGCCATCACGGCAACGCGATCCTGTCGCGCCACCCGATCCTGATGTCCGAAAACCTGGATATTTCCGACCACCGCTTCGAGCAGCGCGGGCTGCTGCATGCGGTGGCGGATGTGCACGGGGTGGAAACCCACCTGATCTGCGTGCATTTCGGCCTGTTCGCGCGCAGCCGCGTGCGCCAGGCCGAGGCCCTGGTGGAGCGTGTGCGCAACGTGGTGCCCGCGGGCATGCCGCTGGTGATCGCCGGCGACTTCAACGACTGGAACCACCGGCTCGATGCGCAGATCTGCAATACGCTGGGCGCGGTCGAGGCCTCGCACGCGCGCGGTGCGCGGCTGCATACCTTCCCCAGCCATATGCCGTGGTGGCAGCTCGACCGCATCTATGTGCGCGGCTACGAGATCGAGCGCGCGCATGCGCTGACCGGCCGCGACTGGGCGCAGCGCTCGGATCACGTGCCGCTAGTGGCGGAACTGGGGCATCCGCGGGGCGAGCTGGCCATGCCCGCGGAGCCCGCCGGCAAGGCCGCCTGAATTCAGCGCGCGCTGTCCGGATAGTCGCGGATGAAGGCGAACACCGCCTGCGGGTCGTTCAGGTCCAGCACCGGCAGCGCGGTCATGGCGGCCACTGCGGCAGGGTCGTCGCTTGCCACCGCCACCACGCCCGGCACCTCGTCCCACAGCGGCGTGCGCCCCAGTGCCGGGCGATATACCTCCAGCTTGGGAAAATCACTGCGCTTGTAGCCCTCCACCAGCACCAGTTCGGTGTCGGCCGGCAGCACGGCGAGCGCATCGTCCAGTTCGGGGGAGGGCACCGCTTCCGGGTAGTGGCGCATCAGCGTCAGGTGGCGCGCGCCGACCAGCACGACATTGGCGCAGCCGGCCTCGCGCATGCGCCAGGAGTCCTTGCCGGGCGTGTCGGGGTCAAAGCCGTGATGGGTATGCTTGACGCCGGCCACGCGCAGGCCGGCGGCGACGAAACAGGGGATGAGCTGGTCCAGCAGCGTGGTCTTGCCGCTGCCGGACGATCCGGTAATGCCGAATACCTTCACAATGGGTTCCGTGGGGGCGTCAGTCGTCGCTTGCCCGTCGCTGGCTGCGCGGGCAAGCATCAGTCTCGACGATAGCAGAGATGCGCCTGCCAATGTGCGCGCGGCGCCTTGCGCCCGGCAATCTGTCCGATAATCACGGCATGTCACGGATCTCCCACTCCGCTCATGCCGACACCCGCGCGCACGACCCCGCAGCGGCCGGCGACCACGCGCCGCGCCGCCACATGCTGCGCTGGACCTGGCGCCGCGGCAAGCCCACCACCGGCAATGCGGTGCGGCTGCTGCACGGCGGCCAGGACTTCTTCCCCGCGCTGATCGCCGCCATCGACCAGGCCGCGTTCCAGGTGATGCTGGAAACCTACATCTATGCCAATGACGAGGTCGGCCGCGCGGTCAGCGACGCGCTGATCCGCGCCGCCGCGCGCGGCGTGACCGTGCGCGTGACCGTGGACGGATTCGGCGCCGGCGACATGCCCGCCGAGCTGGCCGCGCGGCTGCGCGCCGGCGGCGTGCAACTGCGCGTATTCCGCATGCTGCGCGGCTTCCGGCTGGCGCGGCGCCACCTGCGCCGGCTGCACCGCAAGCTGGCGGTGATCGACCGGCGCGTGGCTTTTGTCGGCGGCATCAATATCATCGACGACCACAACCACGGCCCGTTCGAAGGCGCCAACCTGGGGCCGCGCTATGACTTCGCGGTGCAGGTCGGCGGCCCGCTGGTGGACGGCATCGCGCTGTCCGCCGAGCGGCTCTGGTGGCGCTTGTCGCTGCGCGATATGCACGGCACCGAACGCGCCGCCGCGGTGGCCGACTACCCGCTGGTCACCGACCTGCCGCCGCGCCCGGAAGCCGCGGGCGGCGTACGCGCCGCGCTGCTGCTGCGCGATAACCTGCGCAACCGCCGCACCATCGAGCGCGAATACCTGCGCGCGCTGGGCGCCGCGCGCCACGACGTGATCCTTGCCAACGCCTACTTCCTGCCTGGCCACAAGATGCGGCGCGCGCTGCTGGCCTGCCGCGCGCGCGGCGTGCGCGTGCGGCTGCTGCTGCAGGGGCGGGTCGAATACCGGCTGCAGCACTACGCCACCCATGCGCTGTATGCCTCGCTGCTGGAGGCCGGCGTCGAGATCTACGAGTATGCCGAGAGCTTCCTGCACGCCAAGGTGGGCGTGGTCGACGAGACCTGGGCCACGGTCGGGTCGAGCAATATGGACCCGTTCAGCCTGCTGCTCGCGCGCGAAGCCAACGTCGCCGTTTATGATGCGGCCTTCGCCGCTGAACTGCGCACCGCGCTGGAACACGCCATTGCGCACCGCAGCGTGCGCGTGATGCCCGAGGTGCATGCGCGCCGCTCGCCGCTGCACCGGCTGGCCAACTGGGCGGCCTATATGCTGCTGCGCCTGGGTGTCGTCATTGCCGGTGTCGCGGGGCGCTACTGAACGACAGCCGCGAACGCGGTGTGCGTTTGCTGCCATGCGGCAGGGCGCTCGCTGCAACCGGTCGCGGCGCAAGCCATGACCGACATGACGGACATGCTGCATTGCAGTCCGTTTAGAAACAGCGGTCTAATTAAAAGCTTGATGGTCGGCTGCTGCGCCAGAATAATCTGAACGACCGTTCTTTTTTGGCTTAGACTGCGTGCATTCGCGGTATGCACCGGCAAATCCGCCGGTTCGGCCGCAAGCAAATAATGCAACGTCAGGGTCATACGCGGGGCCGCAGCAGGGCCCCGCAGAACGGAGAAAAAACATGCGACACCAGTCAGCCCGTCTCGAATCCGCCGCCGCCTCCCCCGCGCCAATGCGCAAGGGTGAAATGACGCGCGTGGCGATTCTGGATGCCGCACTGGAATTGTCGTCCCGCGACGGGCTCGAAGGTCTGACCATCGGGCTGCTCGCGGAACGCATGCAGATGAGCAAGAGCGGTGTCTTCGCGCATTTCGGTTCGCGCGAAGACCTGCAGGTGGAGGTGGTGCGGGAGTATCACCGCCGGTTCGAGCAGGAGGTGTTCTATCCCTCGCTGCAGGAGCCGCGCGGCCTGCCCCGGCTATGGTCGATGGTGCGGCGCTGGATGGAGAAGCGCATCCAGGAAGTGACGACTGGATGCATCTACATCAGCGGCGCCGTGGAGTACGACGACCGTGCCGGCAGCCTGGTGCGTGACGAGCTGGTCAAGAGCGTCACCATCTGGCGGGCAGCGCTCACGCGCGCCATCAACCAGGCGCGGGAGGAAGGGCACCTGCGCGCGGACTGCGATCCGCGCCTGATGCTGTTCGAGATGTACAGCCTTGAACTAGGCTTGCATCATGACGCCCGTTTCCTGCGCCTGCCTGACAGTGCCGAGCTTGCCATGGTCGCGCTCAACAAGCTGATTCAGTCTTACCGTACCTGAGGTCGCCCCGGTCGGACCGTATCGCGCAAGCGGGACGGGCGGCGTGGCGGCATCGCACAACTCCAAGGAGTCTCAGATGGGCCAGTACACCGCACCGTTGCGCGACATGCAGTTCGTGCTCCATGAACTGCTCGGCGCCGAAGCCGAACTCAAGGCGATGCCGCCGCACGCGGACATCGACGCGGACACCATCAACCAGGTTATCGAGGAAGCCGGCAAGTTCTGCTCGGACGTGGTGTTCCCGCTCAACCAGGTGGGCGACCGCGAAGGCTGCACCTACGTCGGCGACGGCGTGGTCAAGGCTCCCACCGGCTTCAAGGAGGCCTATCAGCAGTATGTCGAGGCCGGCTGGCCGGCGCTGGCGTGCGATCCCGAGTTCGGCGGCCAGGGCCTGCCGATCGTGATCAACAATGTGGTCTACGAGATGCTGAACTCGGCCGGCCAGGCCTGGACCATGTACCCGGGCCTGTCGCACGGCGCGTACGAGGCGCTGCACGCGCACGGCACGCCAGAACTGCAGCAGACCTACCTGCCCAAGCTGGTCTCCGGCGTGTGGACCGGCACCATGTGCCTGACCGAGCCGCACTGCGGCACCGACCTCGGCATCCTGCGTTCCAAGGCAGAGCCGCAGGCCGACGGTTCCTACCTGATCTCGGGCACCAAGATCTTCATCTCGGCCGGCGAGCACGACATGGCCGAGAACATCATCCACCTGGTGCTGGCACGCCTGCCGGACGCGCCGGGCGGCACCAAGGGCATCTCGCTGTTCGTGGTGCCCAAGTTCATCCCCGATGCCAACGGCAACCCGGGCGAGCGCAACGGCATCAAGTGCGGCTCGATCGAGCACAAGATGGGCATCCACGGCAACGCCACCTGCGTGATGAACCTGGACGGCGCGCGCGGCTGGATGGTGGGCGAGCCCAACAAGGGCCTGAACGCCATGTTCGTGATGATGAACGCCGCGCGCCTGGGCGTGGGCGCGCAGGGCCTGGGGCTGACCGAAGTGGCGTACCAGAACTCGCTGGCCTACGCCAAGGACCGCCTGCAGATGCGCGCGCTGACCGGCCCGAAGGCGCCGGACAAGCCCGCCGACCCGATCATCGTGCACCCGGACGTGCGCCGCATGCTGCTGACGCAGAAGGCCTACGCCGAAGGCGGCCGCGCCTTCAGCTACTGGACCGCGCTGCAGATCGACCGCGAGTTGTCGCACCCTGACGAAGCCGTGCGCAAGCAGGCCGGCGACCTGGTCGCGCTGCTCACGCCGGTGATCAAGGCCTTCCTGACCGACAACGCCTTCACGTCCACCAATGAGGGCATGCAGGTGTTCGGCGGCCACGGCTATATCGCCGAGTGGGGCATGGAGCAGTATGTGCGCGATGCGCGCATCAACATGATCTACGAAGGCACCAACACCATCCAGGCGCTGGACCTGCTGGGCCGCAAGATCCTGGGCGACATGGGCGCCAGGATGAAGGCCTTCGGCAAGATCGTGCAGGAATTCGTTGAAGCCGAAGGCACCAACGAAGCCATGCAGGAGTTCATCAACCCGCTCGCCGACATTGGCGACAAGGTGCAGAAGCTCACCATGGAAATCGGCATGAAGGCGATGGGCAATGCCGACGAGGTGGGCGCTGCCGCGGTGCCGTACCTGCGCGTGGTGGGCCACCTGGTGTTCTCATACTTCTGGGCCCGCATGGCCAAGATCGCGCTGGAGAAGGAAGCGAGCGGCGACAAGTTCTACACCGCCAAGCTGGCCACGGCACGCTTCTACTTTGCCAAGCTGCTGCCGGAAACCGCCGCCGAGATCCGCAAGGCGCGCGCCGGTTCGGCCACGCTGATGGCGCTGGACGCAGACCTGTTCTGAGTCGACTCTACCCGTCGTTCCCGGCCGGGAACGACGGCTTCGCATCTGTCTAACGCTCACTAATCCAGGAGCGAGCATGTCCAATTTCATCGTCAAGAAGGTCGCCGTGCTGGGTGCCGGCGTCATGGGGGCGCAGATCGCCGCCCACCTGATCAATGCGCGCGTGCCGGTGGTGCTGTTCGACCTTCCCGCCAAGGAAGGCCCCAAGAACGGCATCGCGCTGCGCGCCATCGAGAACCTGAAGAAGCTCTCGCCCGCGCCGCTGGGCATCAAGGAAGAGGCCGGCCTGATCCAGGCGGCCAACTACGAGGACGACATCGCGCTGCTCAAGGAATGCGACCTGGTGATCGAGGCGATCGCCGAGCGCATGGACTGGAAGCACGACCTGTACAAGAAGGTCGCGCCGCACCTGGCCTCGCACGCGATCTTCGCGACCAACACCTCGGGCCTGTCGATCACAGCGCTGTCCGACGGGTTTGATGCGGACCTGAAGTCGCGCTTCTGCGGCGTGCACTTCTTCAACCCGCCGCGCTACATGCACCTGGTGGAACTGATCCCGACCGCGACCACGCAGCCGCAGATCCTCGACCAGCTGGAAGCCTTCCTGACCACCACGCTCGGCAAGGGCGTGGTACGCGCCAAGGACACGCCCAACTTCATCGCCAACCGCGTCGGCATCTTCTCGATCCTGGCCGTGTTTGCCGAAGCCGAGAAGTTCGGCATCCCGTTCGACGTGGTCGATGACCTGACCGGCTCCAAGCTGGGCCGCGCCAAGTCCGCCACCTTCCGCACCGCGGACGTGGTCGGCCTGGACACCATGGCGCACGTGATCAAGACCATGCAGGACACCCTGCACGACGACCCGTTCGCGCCGGTGTACAAGACCCCGGCCGTACTCAAGGGCCTGGTCGACGCGGGCGCGCTGGGCCAGAAGACCGGTGCCGGCTTCTACAAGAAGGAAGGCAAGGCCATCAAGGTGCTCGACGCCAAGACCGGCCAGTACGTCGATGCCGGCAAGAAGGCCGACGAGATTGTGGTGCGCATGCTGAAGAAGGATGCGGCCGAGCGCATCAAGCTGCTGCGCGAGTCGACCAACCCGCAGGCGCAGTTCCTGTGGGCGGTGTTCCGCGACGTGTTCCACTACATCGCCGTCTACCTGGAGCAGATCGCAGGCTCCGCCGCCGACATCGACCTGGCGATCCGCTGGGGCTTCGGCTGGAACTCGGGTCCGTTCGAAGACTGGCAGTCGGCCGGCTGGAAGCAGGTGGCCGAGTGGGTCAAGGAAGACGTGGAAGCCGGCAAGGCGCTGTCGGCCGCGCCGCTGCCGGCATGGGTATTCGAGGGCCCGGTGGCAGAGAACCAGGGCGTGCACGCCGCTGCCGGTTCGTGGTCGCCGGCGACGCAGTCCTTCGTCGCGCGCAGCAAGCTGCCGGTGTACCAGCGCCAGGCATTCCGTGCCGCGATCAAGGGCACTGCCGCGGCCGATCCGCGCAAGGCCGGCCGCACCGTCGAAGAGAACGACGCCGTGCGCATCTGGGTGAGCGAAGGCCAGGACGACGTGCTGGTGGTCTCGTTCAAGAGCAAGATGAACACCATCGGGCCGGACGTGATCGACGGCCTGACCCGCGCCATCGACCTGGCCGAAACCGGCTACAAGGGGCTGGTGGTGTGGCAGCCGACTTCGCTGCAGCTGGGCGCACCGGGTGGCCCGTTCTCCGCCGGCGCCAACCTGGAAGCGGCCATGCCCGCCTTCATGATGGGCGGCGCCAAGGGCATCGAACCGTTCGTGAAGAAGTTCCAGGACGGCATGATGCGCGTGAAGTACGCCTCGGTGCCGGTGGTGTCCGCGGCGTCCGGCATTGCGCTGGGCGGCGGCTGCGAGCTGATGCTGCATTCGGCTTCGCGCGTGGCCGCGCTGGAGACGTATATCGGCCTGGTCGAAGTGGGCGTGGGCCTGGTGCCGGCCGGCGGCGGCCTGAAGGAAGCCGCGCTGGCGGCCGCGCGCGCGGCGCAGGCCGCGGGCAGCACCAACATCCTGCAGTTCCTGACCAGCCGCTTCCAGAGCGCGGCCATGGCCAAGGTCTCGGCCTCGGCGCTGGAAGCGCGCCAGATGGGCTACCTGCAGCCGTCCGACAAGATCGTCTTCAACGTGCACGAGCTGCTGTACGTGGCGCAGAACGAAGTGCGCGCGCTGGCCAGCGCCGGCTACCGCGCGCCGCTGCCGACGCTGGTCCCGGTGGCCGGCCGCTCGAGCATTGCCACCATCAAGGCATCGCTGGTCAATATGCGCGACGGCGGCTTTATCTCGGCGCACGACTTCCTGATCGCCAGCCGCATCGCCGAGGCGGTGTGCGGCGGCGACGTCGAGGCCGGCTCGCTGGTGAGCGAGGACTGGCTGCTGGCGCTGGAGCGCAAGGCCTTTGTCGACCTGCTCGGCACCGGCAAGACGCAGGAGCGCATCATGGGCATGCTGCAGACCGGCAAGCCGGTGCGTAACTAACAGGGCAAGCGAGGAACCGACATCATGAAACAACTGCAAGACGCATATATCGTTGCGGCCACCCGCTCGCCGATCGGCAAGGCCCCGAAGGGCGCGTTCAAGAACACGCGCCCGGACGACCTGCTGGCAACCATCCTGAAGGCTGCCGTGGCGCAGGTGCCGGACCTGGACCCGAAGCTGATCGAAGACGCCATCGTCGGCTGCGCGATTCCTGAGGCGCAGCAGGGCCTGAACGTGGCGCGCATCGGTGCGCTGCTGTCGGGCCTGCCCAATACCGTGGGCGGCATCACCGTCAACCGCTTCTGCGCCTCGGGCGTGAGCGCGGTGGCGATGGCTGCCGACCGCATCCGCGTGGGCGAGTCCGACGTGATGATCGCCGCCGGCGTGGAATCGATGAGCATGGTGCCGATGATGGGCAACTCGCCGTCGATGTCGCCGGAGATCTTCACCCGCGACGAGAACGTGGGCATCGCCTACGGCATGGGCCTGACCGCCGAGAAGGTGGCGCAGCAATGGCAGGTCAGCCGCGAGGACCAGGATGCGTTCTCGCTGGCCTCGCACCAGAAGGCCATCGCGGCGCAGCAGGCCGGCGAGTTCAAGGACGAGATCACGCCGATCGAGATCGTCGAGCGCTTCCCCGACCTCGCCAGCGGCCAGGTGAACGTGAAGTCGCGCACGATCTCGCTGGACGAAGGCCCGCGCCCGGAGACCTCGCTGGAAGGCCTGGGCAAGCTGCGCCCGGTGTTTGCCAACAAGGGCAGCGTCACCGCCGGCAACAGCTCGCAGACCTCCGACGGCGCCGGCGCGCTGATCCTGGTCTCGGAAAAGATCCTCAAGCAGTTCAACCTGGTGCCGCTGGCGCGCTTCGTCTCGTTCGCGGTGCGCGGCGTGCCGCCCGAGATCATGGGCATCGGCCCCAAGGAAGCGATTCCGGCGGCGCTGAAGGCCGCGGGCCTGACCCAGGACCAGCTCGACTGGATCGAACTGAACGAGGCCTTTGCCGCGCAGTCGCTGGCGGTGATGCGCGATCTGCAACTGGATCCGGCCAAGGTCAACCGCATGGGCGGCGCGATTGCGCTGGGCCACCCGCTCGGTGCGACCGGTGCGATCCGTTCGGCCACGGTGGTGCACGCGCTGCGCCGCCATAACCTGAAGTACGGCATGGTGACCATGTGCGTTGGCACGGGCATGGGCGCCGCAGGTATCTTCGAGCGCGTCTGAACGCGCCTGCGGGACGGTCCCTCGGGACTGTCCCGCCCTTCTGCATCAGGTGAAGAAAGCAGTAACCGGGGGCTGCCGCCCGCGACGCGGGTCACCAGGTAGGGAGGAGACAATAATATGCAGGAGACAGCCATCCTGGCCGATGCCGCGTGCGATCTGCCGCGCGACGTCATGGCCCAGCTGAAGGTCCACACGATTCCGTTCCGCATCCGCGCGGGCGAACACTTTGTCGCCGATACGCGCGATGAAGACGCGCTGCCCACGCTCTACCAGCAATACCTGATCGGCCGCCAGGACCACTACGCCGAATCGATCCCGCTGCTCGAGCGCGAGCTGGAAGAACACCTGCTGCGCAACGTGGTGGCCCACTGCGACCGCGCCATCCTGTTCACCATTGCCAGTTCGCGCAGCAAGCTGTATGCGCATGCCACCGGCGCGGTGATCGGCACCGTGGCGCGCAGCGTGCGCCTGCGCAAGGAAGCCGGGCGCACGGGCCTGTTCGACCTGACCGTGGTCGACACCGGCGCGATCGGGCCGGGCCAGGCGCTGATCGTGCGCGAAGCCGCGCGCATGGCCGCCGCCGGCGCCAGCCCGCAGGCGGTGCGGGAAGCGGTCGAGACGCGCCTGCGCGATGCCGCCCATATGTTCCTGGTGCCCGACGAGCTGCTCTACATGTACACGCGCGCGCGCCAGAAGGGCGAGGGCAGCATTACCTGGGGGCGCTATGTGATGGGCAGCGCCTTCAATATCCGCCCGGTGGTGCGCATGCACCGCGGGCACACCGAGGCCATTGCCAGGGCGCGCGGCTCCGAGGAGGGTGCGCGCCGCGTGCTGCAGCATGCCGAGCAGTGCATCCGCGGCGGCGACCTGATGGTGCCGGCGATCTCGGTCTGCTATGCCGGCCCGCTCGATGACGTGCGCGCGATGCCGGCGTTCCAGTCGCTGGAGCGCACCGCGCGCGGACAGGGCGTGGCACTGATGCTGGCGCCGATGAGCCTGACGGTGGCGCTGAATGTCGGCGCGCGCGCGTTCGGGCTGAGCTATCTTTCCGAATCGCCGCCGCCTTTTGAATAAACCCAGCAATGCATCCACAGACGAGGACACCATGAGCATCCGCACCGGCATCGAGCAGGGCATCCTGACCATCGAGTTCGACCGCATCGACAAGAAAAACGCCATCACCGCGGCGATGTACCAGGCCATGGCCGACGCGCTGCGCGTGGCCGAGACCGACCGCAACGTGCGCGCCATCCTGCTGCGCGGCAAGCCCGAGATCTTTACCGCCGGCAACGACCTGGAAGACTTCATGCAGCGCCCGCCCACCGCCGGCGAAGGCGCGGAGCAGGCGCCGGTGTTCCAGTTCCTCTACCAGATCAGCCACGCCACCAAGCCGATCGTGGCAGCCGTCAGCGGTGCCGCGGTCGGGGTGGGCACCACCATGCTGCTGCATTGCGACCTGGTCTATGCGTCCGATACGGCCAAGTTGTCGCTGCCGTTCGTGCAGCTGGGCCTGTGCCCGGAGGCCGCCTCGAGCCTGCTGCTGCCGCGGCTGGTCGGCTACCAGCGCGCGGCCGAGAAGCTGCTGCTGGGCGAAGCCTTCAGCGCGCAGGAGGCGCTGGAGATCGGGCTGGTGACGCGGGTGCTGCCGGTGGCCGAGCTGCACGACTTTGCGTTGGAGCAGGCGCTCAAGCTGGCGGCCCTGCCGGCGTCGTCACTGCGCGAGACCAAGCGGCTGATGAAGGCGGGCGATGTGGCGGTGGTGGAAAAGCAGATGGCCGACGAGGGCGCGGTGTTCCGCAGGATGCTGGTGGCGCCGGAGGCGAAAGAGGCGTTTGCTGCCTTCTTCCAGAAGCGCAAGCCGGATTTTACGAAGTTCGAGTAAGGCCCACGTCTGTCCAATCCCGCTTGTTCTCTCCCCTCTCCCGCTCGCGGGAGAGGGGAGAAAACAGCCAGCAAGCGCTGGCTTATCCCTTCAAGCCGACGGCAGCATCCGCGGCTGCCGCGATTCATCCGTCGCCACATACGTCAGCGTGGCCTCCGTCACCTTGACGATCTCATTGCTGTGGCGCATCCGTTGCGCGTAGACCTCGACCGACACCGTGATCGAGGTACGGCCGGTCTTGACGATGTCCGCATAAAAGCTGACCAGGTCGCCAACGAACACCGGATGCTTGAACAGGAAGGAGTTGACCGCGACGGTGGCCACGCGGCCCTGGGCGCGTTCCACCGCCGGGATCGAGCCGGCGATATCCACCTGCGCCATGATCCAGCCACCGAACACGTCGCCGTGCACATTGGCGTCGGCGGGCATGGGCACCACGCGCAGAGCGGGATTCTTGCCGGCGGGCAGGGCGGGGACGGTGTGGGGAGCGTTCATGACGGTGTGTGGTGGACTGCGGAAGGAGGCGGGGCGCGGCGAAAGACCCTTCGCCTGCCACGTAATGCGAACTCTGCGACAATCGCGCATTGGCCCGAATTCTAACGTATGCGCCGCTATTCCACGACCGCCGAGCCGGCCCCCGCTCCTGCTTCAAACACGCTCTTTCCCGGTCAGCGCGCGCCCCGCAGCGACTGGCAGACGGTGCGCAACCTGCTGCCCTATGTCTGGCACTACAAGTGGCGCGTGATGCTGGCGCTGGCGTGCCTGGTGTCCGCCAAGGTGGCCAACCTGGGCGTGCCGGTGCTGATGAAGCAGCTGATCGACAGCATGAACCTGCAGCCGGGCGATCCGCGCGCGCTGCTGGCCGTGCCGGTCGGGCTGATCGTCGCCTACGGGCTGCTGCGGCTGTCGGCGACACTGTTCACCGAGTTGCGGGAGATGCTCTTTTCCAAGGTCACGCAGAGCGCCGTGCGCGAGATCGCGCTGCAGGTGTTCCGACACCTGCATGCGCTGTCGCTGCGCTTCCACCTGGACCGGCAGACCGGCGGCATGAGCCGCGACATCGAGCGCGGCACGCGCGGCATCCAGTCGCTGATCTCGTACTCGCTGTACAGCATCCTGCCCACGCTGGTCGAGATGGGGCTGGTGATCGGCTTCTTTATCCTGCACTACGACATCTGGTTCGCGGCCATCACCGGCTGCGCGCTGGTGGGCTATATCGTCTTTACCATCGTGGTGACGGAATGGCGCACGCATTTCCGCCGCCGCATGAACGAGCTCGATTCGCGCGCCAACCAGAAAGCGATCGATTCGCTGCTCAACTTCGAGACCGTCAAGTACTTCGGCAATGAAGAGTACGAGGCGCAGCGCTACGACGAGAACCTGCGCAAGTACCGCACCGCGGCGATCCGCTCGCAGAACTCGCTGTCGTTCCTGAACTTCGGCCAGCAGACCATCATCGCACTGGGGCTGATCCTGATCCTGTGGCGCGCCACCGTGGGCGTGGTCGACGGCAAGCTCACGCTGGGCGACCTGGTGCTGGTCAACACCCTGATGATCCAGCTCTATATCCCGCTGAACTTCCTCGGCGTGATCTACCGCGAGATCAAGCAGGCCACCACCGACATGGACCGCATGTTCGTGCTGCTGGGCACCAACCAGGAGGTGGCCGACGCGCCCGGCGCGCAGCCGCTGCAGGTCAGCGGCGCGCAGGTGCGTTTCCGCGACGTGCGCTTCAGCTATGAGCCGGACCGGCTGATCCTGGATGGCGTGGATTTCACCATCGCGGCGGGCACCACCACCGCGGTGGTCGGGCACAGCGGCTCGGGCAAGTCGACGCTGGCGCGGCTCTTGTTCCGCTTCTACGACGTCAACGGCGGCGCCATCGAGATCGACGGCCAGGACATCCGCGCGATCACGCAGGACAGCCTGCGCCGCGCCATCGGCATCGTGCCGCAGGACACGGTGTTGTTCAACGACAGCATCTTCTACAACATCGCCTACGGCCGGCCAGACGCCAGCCGCGACGAGGTCATCGCCGCCGCGCGCGCCGCGCAGATCGACAGCTTCATCCGCGAGCTGCCGCAGGGGTACGAGACCCCGGTGGGCGAGCGTGGCCTGAAGCTGTCCGGCGGCGAGAAGCAGCGCGTGGCGATCGCGCGCACGCTGCTGAAGGACCCGCCGGTGCTGGTCTTCGACGAAGCCACCTCGGCGCTGGATTCACGCACCGAGCAGGCGATCCAGGCCGAGCTGATGCGGCTGGCGCAGAACCGCACCACGCTGCTGATCGCGCACCGGCTGTCCACCGTCGTGCATGCCGACCAGATCCTGGTGATGGACCACGGCCGCATCGTCGAGCGCGGCACCCATGCCGAGCTGATGCGCGCGCGTGGCCGCTACGCCGAGATGTGGGACATCCAGGCGCGCGCCGCCGCCAAGGGCGGCGAAGCCGTGGGCGCGGATGCGCTGGCACTCGACGTGGGCGACGCCACGCAGGACGCCTGACGGGACTGCATTCTCCTGTATCCGCATGCACCAAGGGGCGGCGGGCATTGTCGACAATCATTGCCGACGATGGCGCTGCGGCAATCGCCTCGCACACTTTTGGTTCGGCAATCGCTTGCGGGCACGCCCTGAAACGGGGCTGAAAAACCTGGCACGTCCCTTGCGGACGAATCCCTCCGAGATCACGATCAACGGAGAGTTTCCATGCCTCATTTCCACGCTGCGCTAGCGTCCCCCGGCGTTTGCGCTGCTGCCGCCGAGAACCATGAACATACCGGCACGCGCGCGTCCCGCACTGCGGCACGGCGCCGCCTGCTGAAGCTCGGCGTGATGATCGGCACCAGCCTGGTGCTGTCGACACAGTTCGCCGGCGCGGCCCACGCGCAGGCTGCACCAACCAAGGTCCGCTTCCAGCTCGACTGGCGCTTCGAAGGGCCGGCGGCGCTGTTCCTGCTGGGCGAGCAGAAGGGCTACTACAAGGCCGAGAAGCTCGACGTCTCGATCGATGCCGGCAACGGCTCGGGCAACGTGGTCAACCGCGTGGCCTCGGGCACGTACGACATGGGCTTCGCCGATATGTCGTCGGTGATGGAGTTCTACGGCAACAACCCCGACGCGAAGAACAAGCCGGTGGCCGTGATGATGGTCTACAACAACACGCCCGCCGCCGTCCTCGCGCTGAAGAAGTCCGGCATCCGCGCGCCGAAGGACCTCGCCGGCAAGCGCATGGGCGCGCCGGTGTTCGACGCCGGCCGCCGCGCCTTCCCGATCTTCGCCAGGGCCAACGGCCTGCAGGCGTCCTCGTTCAACTGGCAGGCAATGGACCCGACGCTGCGCGAGACCATGCTCACGCGCGGCGACCTCGATGCCATCACCGGGTTCTCGTTCACATCGATCCTGAACCTGAACGCGCGCGGCGTGAAGGATGAAGACATCGTGGTGCTGCCGTACCCGCAGTTCGGCGTGAAGCTGTACGGCAACGCGGTGATCGCCTCCGAGGATTTCATGAAGAAGAACCCCGAGGCGGTGAAGGCCTTCCTGCGCGCCTTCAGCAAGTCGGCGCGCGACGTGATCGCGCGGCCGGAAGAGGGCATCAAGGCGGTCAAGGCGCGCGACGGCATCATCGATGAGAAGCTGGAAGTGCGCCGGCTCAAGCTGGCGCTGGACAGCGTGGTCAAGTCGCCGGACGCGAAGGCCGAGGGCTTCGGGCGCGTCAGCGAGCCGCGCCTGTCGCTGATGGCCTCGCAGGTGGCCGATGCCTTCGGCACCAAGGGCCGCATCAACCCCGATGCCCTGTGGACCGACGCGTTCCTGCCCAGCGCGGCCGAACTGGATGTGCTGCGATGATGACGCGCCAGGCTGCCTTCATGCCCGCCTCCGGCGGGAGCGCCGCGCCCGCGGCCGCGGAACCCTTTGTCGATTTCAACCGGGTCTGGCTGGCCTATAACGACGAGCTCGCGCACAAGGGCGAGTTCGCGGTCGAGGACATCTCGCTGCAGGTGGCGCCGGGCGAGTTCATTGCCATCGTCGGCCCGTCCGGCTGCGGCAAGTCCACCTTCATGAAGCTGGCGACCGGGCTCAAGGCGGCCACGCGCGGCGTCGTGAGGATTGCCGGCGAGAAGGTGACCGGCCCGCTCAAGCAGGTCGGCATGGCCTTCCAGGCGCCCACGCTGCTGCCGTGGCGCACCACGCTGGACAACGTGATGCTGCCGCTGGAGATCGTCGAACCATATCGCTCCACCCTGCGCGCACGTCGCGACGAGTACGTCGAGCGCGCGCGCAAGCTGCTGCATACGGTGGGCCTGGCCGGCTACGAGGACAAGTACCCGTGGCAGCTGTCCGGCGGCATGCAGCAGCGCGCCTCGATCTGCCGCGCGCTGGTCCACGAGCCGCGCATGCTGCTGCTGGACGAGCCCTTCGGCGCGCTCGACGCCTTTACGCGCGAGGAGCTCTGGTGCGTGCTGCGCGACCTGTGGCAGGCGCAGCGCTTCAACGTGATCCTGGTCACGCACGACCTGCGCGAGGCCGTGTTCCTGGCCGACACCGTCTACGTGATGAGCCAGCGCCCGGGTCGCATCCTGATGCGCAAGGAGATCGACCTGCCGCGCCCGCGCGACCTGGAACTGACCTATACCGAGCCATTTGCCGACCTGGTGCACGTGCTGCGCGAGAAGATCGGCCATGTGCGCCAACACTGAGGCAAAGCTACCATGATGACTCTCACTTCCGCGCAGGAGCGCCGCGTGCAGCGCGTGGCGCCCTGGCTGCTGCTGGCCGCGGTGCTGCTGCTGTGGCAGGGCGCGTGCATGGCCTTCGGCGTGTCCGACTTTATCCTGCCGACACCATCGGCGATCGTGGCCTCGCTGGTGGAATATGCCGACGTGATCGCCGGCCATGCGTGGCGCACCTTCTGGACCACCATGGTGGGCTTCGGCGTGGCCATCGCCGTGGGCGTGCTGCTGGGGCTGGCAATGGGCTCGTCACGGCTGCTCTATGCCGCCAGCTATCCGCTGATGACGGCCTTCAACGCGCTGCCCAAGGCCGCCTTCGTGCCGATCCTGGTGGTGTGGTTCGGCCTGGGCGCGGGTCCGGCCATCCTGACCGCGTTCCTGATCTCGTTCTTCCCGATCATGGTCAATATCGCCACCGGGCTGGCCACGCTGGAGCCGGAACTGGAGGACGTGCTGCGCGTGCTCGGCGCCAAACGGCGCGACGTGTTGTTCAAGGTCGGTCTGCCGCGCGCCATGCCGTATTTCTTCGCCTCGCTGAAGGTGGCAATCACGCTGGCCTTTGTCGGCACCACGGTGTCGGAGATGAACGCCGCCAACGAGGGTATCGGCTACCTGCTGGTGTCGGCCGGCTCGGCCATGAAGATGCCGCTGGCCTTTGCCGGGCTGGTGGTGATCGCGGTGATGGCGATGGCGATGTACGAGCTGTTTGCGGTGGTCGAGAAGCGCATGACCGGCTGGGCGCATCGTGGCTGACGGCTTGCCGCCGGACAGGTGACGGAGGCCCGGGCGCGGGTGGATAATCCGCGTCATGGAAATCAAATGGCTTGAAGACTTCGTCAGCCTGGCCGAGACGCACAGCTTCTCGCGCTCGGCCGAGCTGCGCCACGTCACGCAGCCGGCGTTCTCGCGCCGCATCCAGTCGCTGGAGGCGTGGGTCGGCACCGAGCTGATCGACCGCTCGAGCTACCCCACCAGCCTGACCCCGGCCGGCAAGGTGTTCTACGAGCAGGCGCTGGCCATGCTGGCGCAGGTCAGCGAGACCCGTGCGCTGATGCGCGGCCAGCGCTCGGCCAACGCCCAGGTGCTGGAGTTCGCGGTGCCGCATACGCTGTCGCTGACCTTCTTCCCGGAATGGCTCAAGGCGCTGGAGCGCAGGATCGGCACGCTGCCGTGCCGGCTGCGCGCGCTCAACGTCCACGACGCGGTGCTGATGCTGGTGGAGGGCGGCTGCGACCTGGTGATGGTCTACCACCACGCGCGCCAGGCGATCCAGCTGGATCCGGCCCGGTACGACATGCTGGTACTTGGTACCGAGCGGCTGTCGCCCTACAGCGTGCCGGACGCTGCCGGCAAGCCGCAATTCCGGCTGCCCGGCACCGACAAGAAGCCGGTGCCCTTCCTCAGCTACACGCCCAACGCCTTCCTCGGCCGCATGGTCGACCTGCTGCTGGCCGACACCTCCGAGGCGCTCAAGCTCGACAAATGCTACGAGACCGACATGGCCGAGGCGCTCAAGGTGATGGCGCTGGCCGGCCACGGCATGGCCTTCCTGCCCGAAAGCGCGGTGCGCGAGGACGTGGCCGCGGGCCGGCTGGTGCGGGCCGAGTCGGCGCGCGGGCTGCCGTTGTCGATCGACATGGAAATCCGCCTGTACCGCGAGCGCCCGGGCGAGAACGGCAACGAACGCCGCGCCGGGGCACGGCGCAAGCGCCAGCTGGTCGACCAGGTGTGGTCGACCTTGTCGGCGGCCCAGTCCGCCCAGCCGGCCGGCTCCCCGGTTTCCGCCAGATGACAACGTTATGCAGGTTTTGCATGACCGGATGAGCAAACGGCATTGGATTCGGGCGGGGCGCCAGCCCTAAGCTTGCGGGCATTCTTCACACCGGAACCAACCGATGTCTTCCGCAGCACCGACCAATATTGCTGGCCAAAAGCACGCACTCCCGTCTTACCTCAATGCCGACCATCTCGGCCCCTGGGGCATCTACCTGCAGCAGGTCGACCGTGTCACGCCTTACCTGGGCTCGCTGGCACGCTGGGTCGAAACCCTCAAGCGCCCCAAGCGCGCGATGATCGTCGACGTTCCCATCGAACTGGATAACGGCACCATTGCCCATTTCGAGGGCTATCGGGTGCAGCACAACCTGTCGCGCGGCCCGGGCAAGGGCGGCGTGCGCTTCCACCAGGACGTGACCCTGTCCGAGGTGATGGCGCTGTCGGCCTGGATGTCGGTGAAGAATGCCGCGGTCAACGTGCCCTACGGCGGTGCCAAGGGCGGCATCCGCGTCGATCCGCGCACGCTCTCGCACGCCGAGCTGGAACGCCTGACGCGCCGCTACACCAGCGAAATCAACATCATCATCGGGCCGAGCAAGGATATTCCGGCGCCGGACGTGAACACCAACGCCCAGGTCATGGCCTGGATGATGGACACGTACTCGATGAACTCCGGCAGCACGGCCACCGGCGTGGTGACCGGCAAGCCGATCTCGCTGGGCGGCTCGCTCGGCCGCCACGAAGCCACCGGCCGCGGCGTGTTCGTGGTCGGCTCCGAGGCCGCGCGCAATATCGGCCTGGAGATCAAGGGCGCGCGCGTGGCGGTGCAGGGCTTCGGCAACGTGGGCGCGGTGGCGGCCAAGCTGTTCCATGAGGCCGGCGCCAAGGTGGTGGCGGTGCAGGACCACCGCACCACGCTGTTCGACCCGGCCGGCCTGGACGTGCCGGCGATGATGGAATACGCCTCGCACAGCGGCACCATCGAAGGCTTCCGCGGCGAAGTCCTGCGCACCGAGCAGTTCTGGGAAGTCGACTGCGACATCCTGATCCCGGCCGCGCTGGAAGGCCAGATCACGGTGCAGAACGCGCCCAAGATCACGGCAAAGCTGGTGATTGAAGGCGCCAACGGCCCGACCACGCCGCAAGCCGACGATATCCTGCGCGAGCGCAATATCCTGGTCTGTCCCGACGTGATCGCCAACGCCGGCGGCGTGACCGTGTCCTACTTCGAATGGGTGCAGGATTTCTCCAGCTTTTTCTGGACCGAGGAAGAAATCAACCAGCGCCTGGTACGGATCATGCAAGAAGCCTTCCGGGCAATCTGGCAAGTGGCACAGGACAACAAGGTGACGCTGCGCACGGCGGCGTTTATCGTGGCCTGTACGCGGATCCTGCAGGCGCGCGAGATGCGCGGCCTGTATCCCTGATCCGGGCACGGGAAACGGGATAAGGCACTGCCATGGTGCAATGCAATAATCGTCCCGCTCCCCATGGCTCATGACCGTCAGACGCGGTCTCCGGCAAGCGCCGGAGACCGCGTTGTCGTATCCGGACGCCGTGCGCAGTGATTGCCCTGAAGTGGGGTTCTAGGAGAAAACCCAGTTGTATTGCGGCGGATGCTGCGCAATACTGTTTCACCAGTGGGGGTTTTATCTCTAGAATCCCGCTTTCTCTTCATGGTCAAGGAGATGTTATGAATTTCGCCAAGCTGGCTGCCCTGATGATTGCCGGGGGCGTGATGTGCGGGACGGCACAGGCAGCTGAACAACTGACGGGCACGCTGAAGAAGATCAAGGACACCGGCGTCATCACGCTGGGCGTGCGCGAGTCGTCGATTCCGTTCAATTACAACCTGGGCGGCGTGCGTCAGGTTGGCTATTCCTACGATATCAACATGAAGATCGTGGAAGCCATCAAGGACCAGCTCAAGCTGCCGAACCTGCAGGTCAAGGAAATCCCGATCACCTCGCAGAACCGCATCACGCTGCTGCAGAACGGCACCATCGACATCGAGTGCGGCTCCACCACCAACAACCTGGAGCGCCAGAAGCAGGTTGGGTTCACCAACTCCATCTTCATCATCGGCACGCGCATCATGGTGAAGAAGGACGCCGGCATCAAGGACTGGGCCGACCTGAAGGGCAAGAACGTCGTCACCACCGCCGGCACCACGTCGGAGCGCCTGCTGCGCAAGATGAACGACGACCAGAAGCTGGGCGTGAACATCATCAGCACCAAGGACCATGGCCAGTCGTTCCTGACGCTGGAATCGGGCCGCGCGGTCGCGTTCATGATGGACGACGCGCTGCTGTACGGCGAGCGCGCCAAGGCCAAGAACCCGGCCGACTGGATCGTGGTGGGCAAGCCGCAATCGCGCGAGTCCTATGGCTGTATGATCCGCAAGGACGATCCGCAGTTCAAGAAGCTGTCCGATACCGTGATCTCCGGCATGATGAAGGACGGTTCGATCAACACCCTGTACACCAAGTGGTTCATGACGCCGGTGCCGCCGAAGGGCCTCAACCTGGACTTCCCGCTGTCCGAAGACATGAAGGCGTTGTTCAAGACGCCGAACGACAAGGCGCTGGACTGACCTGCCGTTGACAGCAGTGTGAAACGGAAGGCATGTCCTTCCGTTTCTTTTTGAGGACGCAACATGAACTACAACTGGCATTGGGCAGTTTTCCTCGAACAGGCCGCCCAGAACGAGACCTACCTGGACTGGATGATCTCGGGCCTGAAGGTAACGCTCGCCCTGGGACTCTCGTCCTGGGTCATCGCCCTGGTCATCGGTTCGGTGCTCGGCGTGCTGCGCACCGTGCCCAACAAGTGGCTGGCGGGCATCGCCGCCACCTATGTGGAAATCTTCCGTAACATCCCGCTGCTGGTGCAGCTGTTCATCTGGTATTTCGTCGCGCCCGAGCTGCTGCCCGGTGGCGAGGCGATCAAGCAGATGAACCCGTTCGCGCAGCAGTTCCTGGCCGCCATGCTGTGCCTGGGCACCTTCACCGCCGCGCGGGTCTGCGAGCAGGTGCGCTCGGGCATCAACTCGCTGGCGCGCGGGCAGAAGAATGCCGGCCTGGCGATGGGCTTCACGCTGCCGCAGACGTACCGCCACGTGCTGCTGCCGATGGCGTTCCGCGTGATCGTGCCGCCGCTGACTTCCGAATTCCTGAACATCTTCAAGAATTCGGCGGTGGCTTCGACCATCGGCCTGCTGGAACTGGCGGCGCAGGGCCGGCAACTGGTGGACTACACCGCGCGCCCGTATGAATCGTTCATCGCGGTCACGCTGATGTACGCGCTGATCAACGTGACGGTGATGCTGATCATGCGCTGGGTGGAAGCCCGCACGCGCGTGCCCGGCTTTATCGGCGGCAAGTAAGGGGGCGCCATGGCTTATTCCTTCGATTTCACTTCCATCACCCCTGCCACGCTCGAGGTCCTGGGCGAGGGCATGATGGTCTCGCTCAAGATCACCGTCACCGCGGTGGTGGTGGGCATCGTCTGGGGCACCATCCTGGCGATGATGCGGCTGTCGTCGTTCAGGCTGCTGAACTGGTTTGCGCAGGGGTACGTGACCATCTTCCGCTCCATCCCGCTGGTGATGGTGCTGTTGTGGTTCTTCCTGATCATTCCGCAGGTGCTGCAGAACCTGTTCAACCTGTCGCCGGCGACCGACCTGCGCATGACGTCCGCGCTGGTGGCCTTTGCGCTGTTCGAGGCCGCGTACTACTCGGAAATCATCCGCGCGGGCATCCAGAGCGTGTCGCGCGGGCAGATGTTCGCGGCGCAGGCGCTGGGCATGACCTATGGCCAGTCGATGCGGCTGGTGATCCTGCCGCAGGCGTTCCGCAACATGGTGCCGCTGCTGCTGACCCAGGGCATCATCCTGTTCCAGGATACGTCGCTGGTCTACGTCAGCGCGCTGGCCGACTTCTTCGGCCAGGCCTACGGCATCGGCGAACGTGACGGCCGCATCGTCGAGATGCTGCTGTTCGCCGGCGTGGTGTACTTCGTTATCTGCTTCTCCGCTTCGCTGCTGGTCAAGCGTTACCAGAAAAAGGTGGCTGTATGATCGAAATCAACAATGTCTCCAAGTGGTACGGCGCCTTCCAGGTGCTGACCGACTGCACCACCAAGGTCGCCAAGGGTGAAGTGGTGGTGGTATGCGGCCCGTCCGGGTCGGGAAAGTCCACGCTGATCAAGACCGTCAACGCGCTTGAGCCGTTCCAAAAGGGCGATATCCTGGTCGACGGCACCTCGGTGGGCAATCCCAAGACCAACCTGCCCAAGCTGCGCTCGCGCGTGGGCATGGTGTTCCAGAACTTCGAGCTGTTCCCGCACCTGTCGATCACCGAGAACCTGACCATCGCGCAGATGAAGGTGCTCGGCCGCTCCAAGGACGAGGCGATGGCCAAGGGCCTGAAGTACCTGGACCGCGTGGGCCTGAAGAGCCAGGCGGAGAAGTACCCCGGCCAGCTGTCGGGCGGCCAGCAGCAGCGCGTGGCGATCGCCCGTGCGCTGTCGATGGACCCGATCTGCATGCTGTTCGACGAGCCGACTTCGGCGCTGGACCCGGAGATGGTCAACGAAGTGCTGGACGTGATGGTGCAGCTGGCGCAGGAAGGCATGACCATGATGTGCGTGACCCACGAAATGGGCTTCGCGCGCAAGGTGGCCAACCGCGTGATCTTCATGGACCAGGGCAAGATCGTCGAGGACTGCGAGAAGGAGGAGTTCTTCGGCAATATCGAACACCGCTCCGAGCGCGCCAGGCAGTTCCTGTCGAAGATCCTGCATCATTGACCGGCCTGGCAGGGCAAGCAGAAAGGGACGCCTCGGCGTCCCTTTTTTCGTTCCCGATGGCTCAGGTGCAGGCCGTGTTGGCCGCGTTCTTCGCCTGCACTTCAGGCGGGATCGGCACCGTCAGCGTCATGGTCGGGTGCCCGTCCTCGAACATGATCAGCTCGCCCGGGGCGAAGCGGGTCCAGGTCTCGTTGTCGGTCAGCGGCTGGGTGGCGATCACCGCCACGCGGTCGTCCGGTGTGGTGACCTGGGCGAAGTCGATCGACAGGTCGGCGTCGATCAGGTGCGCGGTCGAGAACGGCCACTGCCGCACGATGTAGTACAGGTGCGTGGAGCAGTGCGCGAACTGGGCCTGGCCGTTGCACAGCAGGTAGTTGAACACGCCATGCAGCGTGATCTCGCGGGTGATGTCGGCCAGCGCATGGCACAGCTCGTTCAGCGGCGGCTGCGAACCCGGGAAGCGCTTGCGCAGGCCCTGCATCAGCGTGCAGAAGGCCAGTTCGCTGTCGGTATCGCCCACTGGCTGGTAGACGCCGGACAGGAACGGGGTGAAGCCCTTCAGGTCGCCGTTATGGGCAAAGATCCAGTGGCGGCCCCACAGCTCGCGCATGAAGGGGTGGCAGTTCTCCAGCAGCACGGTGCCCTGCGTGGCCTTGCGGATATGCGAGATGACGTTCTTGGACTTGATCGGGTAGCGCTTGATCAGGTCTGCCACCGGCGAGGTGCCGGCGGACTGGTTGTCGATAAACAGGCGGCAGGCCTTGTCCTCGAAGAAGGCCACACCGAAGCCGTCGGCGTGATGGTCGGTCAGGCCACCACGCGCGGCAAAGCCCGTGAAGGAGAACGTCACGTCGGTCGGCGTGGCGCAGTTCATGCCTAGCAGCTGGCACATATCGGGGTACCGGTCGGCAGCGGGCTGCCGCTTTGCAATAGAATGCAGACATTATCCCGCGCACCCGGGCCGCTGCCAAGCAGCGTCGGCCGGCCGCGCGCGGCGACCGGCCATCCTGCACGTATCTCCCCAATAACCATGCGCCAATACAAGATCGCCGTGATTCCCGGAGACGGAATCGGCACGGAAGTCATGCCCGAGGGCATCCGCGTGATGGACGCCGCGGCGCGGCGCTTCGGCATCGACTTCCAGTGGGACCACTTCGACTTTTCCAGCTGCGACTACTACGCCCGCCACGGCAAGATGCTGCCGGACGACTGGTTCGACACGCTGGTCAAGTACGACGCCATCTACTTCGGCGCGGTGGGCTGGCCTGATGCCGTGCCTGACCACGTCTCGCTGTGGGGTTCGCTGCTGCAGTTCCGGCGCTCGTTCGACCAGTACGTGAACCTGCGCCCGGTGCGGCTGATGCCCGGCATCAGGAGCCCGCTGGCCGGCCGCCAGCCTGGCGATATCGACTTTTATGTGGTGCGCGAGAACACCGAGGGTGAATACTCCAGCATCGGCGGGCGCATGTTCCCGGGCACCGAGCGCGAGATCGTGGTGCAGGAAACCGTGATGAGCCGCACCGGCGTCGACCGCATCCTGAAGTTTGCCTTCGAGTTGGCACAGAAGCGGCCGAAGAAGCACCTGACGTCGGCGACCAAGTCCAATGGCATCTCGATCACCATGCCGTACTGGGACGAGCGCGTCGAGGCGATGGCGGCCAGCTACCCCGGCATCAAGGTCGACAAGTACCACATCGACATCCTGACCGCGCATTTCGTCCAGCATCCGGACTGGTTCGACGTTGTGGTGGCCAGCAACCTGTTCGGCGACATCCTGTCCGACCTGGGCCCGGCTTGCACCGGCACCATCGGCATCGCGCCGTCGGGCAATATCAACCCCGACCGCACCTTTCCCAGCCTGTTCGAGCCGGTGCACGGCTCGGCCCCGGATATTGCCGGGCGCGGCGTGGCCAACCCGATCGGCCAGATCTGGTGCGGCGCCATGATGCTGGAGCACCTGGGCCATGAAGCAGCCGGCGCCGCCGTACTGGGCGCGATCGAAAAGGTGCTGGCCGCGGGCCCCGAACACGCGCCGCTGACGCGCGACATCGGCGGCAAGGCTGGCACTGCCGACCTGGGCCTGGCTATCGCGGAGGCGCTGTGAGCGCGGCGGTCGCGGGCGATCCCCGCGCCTTGCTGCTGGACAGCTTCCACGCGGCGGTGGCGGCGGCCGATCCGCTGCAGATCGTGGCGCAGCACCTGCCACCCCCGCACGCGGGCGGCCGCACGCTGGTGGTGGGCGCGGGCAAGGCCGCGGCGTCGATGGCCGCGGCGGTCGAGCGTGCCTACGCTGGCAAGGCCACGCTGGAGGGGCTGGTGGTCACGCGCTACGCCCACGGGCTGCCGACCGACCATATCCGCGTGATCGAGGCCGGCCATCCGGTGCCCGACGAGGCCGGCGAGCAGGCCGCCGCCGATATCCTGGCCAGCGTGCGGTCGCTGACGCCGCAGGACCGGCTGCTGGTGCTGGTGTCAGGCGGCGGCTCCAGCCTGCTGTCGCTGCCGGCCGAAGGCATCCCGATGGCTGACCTGAAGGCCGCCACTCGGGAACTGCTGCGCTGTGGCGCGCCGATCACCGAGATGAATATCGTGCGCAAGCATGTCTCGCGCATCCAGGGCGGGCGGCTGGCGCAGGCAAGCCGTGCGCCGGTGACCACGCTGATCGTCTCGGACGTGGCCGGCGACGATCCCAGTGCGATCGCCTCGGGCCCGACCGTGGCCGACCCGAGCACCTTTGCCGATGCGCTGGAGATCCTGCGCCGCTGGGGCGCGCAGGTGCCGGCCAGCGTGCAGGCACACCTGGAGCGCGGCGCCCGCGGCGACGTGCCGGAGACGCCCAAGCCGGGCGATGCACTGTTCGCCCGGGTCGACCACCGCATGATCGCCACTGCCCATGGCAGCCTGCAGGCGGCCGCGGCGCTGTTCCGCGAACGCGGCATCACCCCGGTGGTGCTGGGCGATACCGTGACCGGCGAAGCGCGCGAAGTGGCCCGCGTCTACGCCGCGCTGGTGCGCGAGATTCGCGCGTACAATGCGCCGTTTGCCGCGCCCGTGGCGCTGATTTCCGGAGGTGAGTGCACGGTCACTTTGCCTGCCGGCGGTGGCGCCACGAAGGCACGGGGCGGGCGTTGCTCCGAATTCCTGCTGTCGCTGGCGGTCGAGCTTGACGGCATGCCCGGCGTGCATGCGATCGCAGCCGACACCGACGGCATCGACGGTTCGGAAGACAATGCCGGTGCGCTGGCCGATCCGACCACGCTGGCGCGCGCCGCGGCCGCCGGCCTGCCGGGACTGCGCCAGCTGGACGCGCACGACGCCTGGGGCCTGTTCGATGCCATCGGCGACCTGGTAGTCACCGGCCCGACGCGCACCAATGTGAACGACTACCGCGCCATCCTGATTCTCTGATTTCGACGAACGCCAGCCGCCGCCGCGGCAGGCCCAAGCTAGCCATGACCCAGAAGCTCACCATCACCCGCCCGGACGACTGGCACCTGCACCTGCGCGACGGCGCGGCCCTGGCCGCCGTGCTGCCCGACACCGCGCGCCAGTTCGCACGCGCCATCATCATGCCCAACCTGAAGCCGCCCGTGACCACGGTGGCGCAGGCGCAGGCCTACCGTGCCCGCATCCTGGCGGCGCTGCCGGCCGGCCTGCAGTTCGAGCCGCTGATGACGCTGTACCTGACCGACAACACCACGGCCGAAGAGATCGCCGCGGCCAAGGCCAGCGGCTTTGTGCACGGCGTCAAGCTGTACCCGGCCGGCGCCACCACCAACAGCGACGCCGGCGTGACCGATATCCGCCGCTGCTACCCGGCGCTGGAAGCGATGCAGCGCGCGGGCCTGCCGCTGCTGGTGCATGGCGAGGTGACCGACCCCAGCATCGACATCTTCGATCGCGAAGCCGTCTTTATCGACCGCGTGATGACGCCGCTGCGCCGCGACATGCCAGAGCTGAAGGTGGTGTTCGAGCACATCACCACCAAGGATGCCGCCGAATACGTGCGCGACGCCAGCGGCCCGGTCGGCGCCACCATCACCGCGCACCACCTGCTCTACAACCGCAACGCCATCTTCACCGGCGGCATCCGCCCGCACTACTACTGCCTGCCGGTGCTCAAGCGCGAGACCCATCGCGAGGCCCTGGTGGCGGCCGCGGTCTCGGGCAGCCCGCGCTTTTTCCTGGGCACCGACAGCGCGCCGCACGCGCGCGGGCTGAAGGAGCACGCCTGCGGCTGCGCCGGCTGCTATACCGCGCTGCATGCGATGGAGCTGTATGCCGAGGCCTTCGACGCCGCCGGCGCGCTGGACAAGCTGGAAGCCTTTGCCAGCTTCAACGGCCCGGCCTTCTACGGCCTGCCGCGCAACACCGGCACGCTGACGCTGGAGCGCGAGGACTGGGAACTGCCGGCCGAGCTGCCCTATGGCGACACCACGCTGGTGCCGCTGCGCGGCGGCGAGACGCTGCGCTGGAAGGCCCGCTAAACCCTGCTGCGGCCTTGCCCATGCAGGCGCAAGCGGGCGACGAGCCCTTCGTCGCCGCGCTGGCCGGGATCGACTGGTCCCGGCCGTGGTTCCAGCTGTTTGCTGCGCAGGGTGCCGCGCTCGCTGCGGCGGTGCAGGGCGGCGCCGATCTGCGCGCGCTGCTAAGTGCGCATGCAGCCCAACTCCGCCTGTGCAATGCCCGCGGCCTGCCGCTGCGTTTCATTGCCCAGCATGCCTTGCCGGAAGGCAGCGCCTATGAGGCGCATATCCATGCCACCGGCGAGATCCCGACCCGCGACAATCTCCACGATTTCTTCAACGCGCTGACCTGGCTGCATTTCCCGCAAGCCAAGCGCGTGCTCAACCAGATCCAGGCCGAGGTCATTGCGCGCGAAGGCGTGCAGACCACGCGCGGCAGCGTGCGCGATGCGGCGACCCTGTTCGACGAAAATGCGGTGCTGTTTGTCAGCACCGACCAGGACCTGGCGGATGCGCTCAAGGGGTTTGCGTGGCAGCGGCTGCTGGTCGAATCCAGGCCGGCGTGGGGCAGGGCCTGCACGGTGGTGCCGTTCGGCCATGCGCTACTCGAAAAACTGGTGCAGCCGTACAAGTCGGTCACTGCCCATGCATGGGTGCTGCCGCTGGCGCCGCAGCAGGCGGCAGGCCCGTGGCTGGACGTCATGCTGGCGCAATCCCTTGCCGCTGCGGCCCAGGCTGGCGCGCTGCGCGGCGGGCGCAGTTTTGCGCCGCTGCCGGTGATGGGCATTCCGGGCTGGTGCGACGATAACGCCGAACCTGGCTTCTACGCCGATACCTCTGTGTTCCGCCCAGGACGGCGCGCCGGCTGAAGGCGCCGCCAATCGGTGTTAGACTGCGGGCCGCAAAGCAGGCCAGGCAACCGCTGCCTGCACCGCAAGGTGCAGGGGGAGGAAAGTCCGGACTCCACAGGGCAGGGTGTTGGCTAACAGCCATCCACGGCAACGTGCGGAATAGGGCCACAGAGACGAGTCTTGCCGCCGGGTTCGCCCGGCGGGAAGGGTGAAACGCGGTAACCTCCACCTGGAGCAATCCCAAATAGGCAGGCGATGAAGCGGCCCGCTGAGTCTGCGGGTAGGGAGCTGGAGCCGGCTGGTAACAGCCGGCCTAGAGGAATGGTTGTCACGCACCGTTTGCCGCAAGGCGGGCGGGGCGCACAGAATCCGGCTTATCGGCCTGCTTTGCTTCTTCTTCCGGCATGACCCGGCGCCACCACGGCGTACCGGGTCTGCATCTTCCTTTCAGGCTTCGACGATTTCCATCGTGTGCGTGATCTCGGCCGTCTTGGCCAGCATGATCGACGCCGAGCAGTACTTTTCGTGCGACAGCTTGATGGCACGCTCGACCGTGGCGGGGTTGAGATTCTTGCCGGTCACCACAAAATGGAAGTTGATGCGGGTGAAGACTTTGGGGTCCTCGCCGGCGCGCTCGGCCTGCAGCTGCACGCTGCAGCCGGAAACGTCCTGGCGGCCGCGCTTGAGGATCAGCACCACGTCATAGGCGGTGCAGCCGCCGGTGCCGAGCAGCACCATCTCCATCGGCCGCGGTGCCAGGTTATGGCCGCCGCCGTCGGGCGCACCGTCCATCGCCACGATATGGCCGCTGCCGGTCTGGGCCACGAAGCTCATGCCGTCGGCACCCATCCATGTCACTTTGCATTCCATTTTGTTCGTTCCTGTCGTTTATATTGTGTGCTTCCGATCACAGGCGCATGATCTCGAATCTTGCAATTCTCAGTATATGGCATCGCCCGGCTTGGGTTGCTGACGCCCAAATCCCTATGAAATCTGAGGGTTTCCTCTAGTATGACAGCTCAATGACATGCCTTGATTTTTCGTAAGTCATTGATTTCTAATCGAAATGCTCTGTCTGGTGCGTCACGTTTTTCTTTCCGCAATACGAAATTGCATTTCGCAGTACAAATTTTCCTTGCACTGGGGAAAACCCCATGTATAATTTGAATCATTGAACGACGGCACTGACAGCGCGCCAGAGTGCGAAAGCGAAGCCCCAGGGGGCAAGCCGCACCGCCCGCCAGTCCCTCCGTCGATCTCCCAGTGTCTCCTCCACCCTCCTCCTTTGGTGGATTCAAACCCAAGCTCAACCGCTTGGGTTTTTTTTCGCCCCTGCGTTCTGGCGCGCTAAGCACTGAAAAGCGCGCGACGCTGCCCTGGTTTGGGCCCGCGATGGCGGCGACCTTGACGAAAAGGTCAGTCTTTGCTTGTGCGGTTCCGGTAGCCGCCAGTATAATGGAAGGCTTTCCGTCATACCCGCGGAAGAAAGAGCAGGATCAGGCCAGCCCTCACGGGCCAGCCACAAGACTTGCAGGGGCGAGTACAAGCCTTCGCGAGTCGGATTTCGGGTACGAACTAATAGTCAGGAAAAATCATGAAGACCTTTTCCGCCAAGCCTCATGAGGTAAAGCGCGACTGGTACGTGATTGACGCGACGGACAAAGTCCTCGGCCGTGTCGCCAGCGAAGTGGCACGCCGTCTGCGCGGCAAGCACAAGCCGGAATTCACTCCGCACGTCGACACGGGTGATTACATCATCATCGTCAATGCAGCCAAGCTGCGTGTCACGGGTACCAAGGAAACGGACAAGAAGTACTATCGCCATTCGGGCTACCCGGGCGGTATCTACGAAACGACGTTCGGCAAGATGCAGCAGCGTTTCCCGGGCCGTGCCCTGGAAAAGGCTGTCAAGGGCATGCTGCCGAAGGGTCCGCTGGGCTACGCGATGATCAAGAAGCTGAAGGTTTACGCCGAAGCCGAGCATCCGCATGAAGCGCAGCAGCCCAAGGCGCTGGAAATCTAAGGAGGCCAATCCATGATCGGTAACTGGAATTACGGTACTGGCCGCCGCAAGAGCGCTGTGGCTCGTGTCTTCATCAAGTCGGGCAAGGGCGATATCATCGTCAACGGCAAGCCCATCAAAGAGTATTTCGCTCGCGAAACCTCGCTGATGATCGTGCGCCAGCCCCTGGAACTGACCGCTCACGCTGAAACGTTCGACATCAAGGTCAACGTGACCGGCGGTGGCGAAACCGGCCAGGCCGGCGCAGTGCGCCACGGCATCACCCGCGCCCTGATCGATTACGATGCGACCCTGAAGTCGGCCCTGTCGAAGGCTGGCTACGTCACGCGCGATGCACGTGAAGTCGAGCGTAAGAAGGTCGGCTTCCACAAGGCGCGTCGTCGCAAGCAGTTCTCGAAGCGCTGATGCGTTTTCGCAGGTCCGGTACTGCCGGATCTTGCGAGACCAAAGAAACCGCACGCTGGCCGTGCGGTTTTTTTTTCGCCTGCAGGGTACGGAAATACTCTGGCCTGCCGAAAAAGCGATTGGGCAGCCATACTTTTGTGGGGTATGGGCTGCGCGCGGCTACAATCACGCCCTGTCGCCATCGGCAAGTGCTGCTTGCCGGCGCGAATGCGCCACGGCCGGAGGATTCGGCACGAACGAGAGAGGAGTGAGAGTGATGCTGTTTTCGAAAAAGAAGGGCCTTTCGATCGATACTCTGATCGGCGAAGACACCGCCGTCGACGGCGACCTGGTATTTGCGGGCGGCCTGCGCCTGGACGGCCGCGTGCGCGGCAACGTCACCGCGGCGCCGGGCAAGCCGAGCATGCTGGTGGTCAGCGAGAAAGGCATGGTCGAGGGCGAGATCAGCGTCGGCCACCTGGTGCTCAACGGCACCGTCAAGGGCCCGGTGCAGGCCACCGACCTGCTCGAACTGCAGCCGCATGCCCGCGTGCTGGGCGACGTGCGCTATGCGGCGCTGGAAATGCACCAGGGCGCGCTGGTCGAAGGCCGCCTGATGCCGCTGGTGCAAGGCGAGATCAAGGCGCTGCCGAACCTGGTCGAGGCGGCGCCGGCGGTCGAAGTGACGGAAGCGGCGGACGAGGCTGCTGTCACGGACCGCGCAACGCCCGCTGCCGACACCCAACCCACTGAAAAGGCCGCCTGAGCGGCACCCGCCATGCCGGGAACCCCTTGAAAACACAGGGTTTCGGCACGATCTTTCAGTAGCGCTTAGAATACAGGCGTATCTAAACAGGAGAACCCCCCATGAACGCAGTCGCAGAGGCACCCGTTACCGAGGACGTGCCGGCACCGTTCGTCTTTACCGACAGCGCCGCCGACAAGGTCAAGCAGTTGATCGAGGAAGAGGGCAATGCCGAACTGAAACTGCGCGTGTTCGTGCAGGGCGGCGGCTGCTCCGGCTTCCAGTATGGCTTCACCTTCGATGAGGAAGTCAACGAAGACGACACCACCATGGTCAAGAACGGCGTCACCCTGCTGATCGACTCGATGAGCTACCAGTACCTGGTCGGCGCCGAGATCGACTACAAGGAAGACATCAACGGCGCGCAGTTCGTGATCAAGAACCCGAATGCCTCGACCACCTGCGGTTGCGGCTCGTCGTTCTCGGTCTGACCGGCACCGGCCCAGAAAAAAACGCACCTTCGGGTGCGTTTTTTCTTTTCCGCGATGGCTTACCGCGCGGCGCGCCAGACCACGGGAAACCAGTCTTCGCGCATGCGCTCGCCGGTCTGCTGATCGATGCCGGGAAAGGGCGGTGAGGTGCGCCCGGGCCGCTGCATGAAGCGCACGTCGTCGCCCAGGAAGCGCGCCGAGAACGCTCGCCGGCGCCCGCTGCCGGTATTGCCGGCAGCGCCATGCACGGTACGGAAGTCGAACACCACGGCATCGCCTGGCTCCAGTTCCGGTGCGAGCAGGGTGTAGCTGCCGTCTTCCACGTCCGGCATCTCCATGAAGGCGTCGTTACCTCCATAGAAGTTCTCGTTGCTGGCCCAGCGCTTGGGCCGCACCAGCCGCGTCCAGCGGTGCGAGCCGGCCACCACGCGCAGGGTATTGGCCTGCGTCACCGGGTCCAGCGGGATCCAGTAGCTCGCGGTCTGGGTGCCGTCGACACAGTAGTAGGGCAGGTCCTGGTGCCACGGCGTGGGCTTGGCCGTGCCGGGCTCCTTGACCAGGATGTGTTCGTGGAACACCTGCACCGCCTGCGACTGCATAATGCGCCCGGCAATGGCAGCCGCCGGCGACTGGCGGATAAAGTCATCGAACGGCGTAATGCGCTGCCAGTTGCAGTAGTCCTCGAAGAAGCGCCCGCTTTCGCCGGGCCGTACGTTCTCGATGGCGAAGGGGCCCGGCTCGGCCAGGTTCTGCGCAAAGCCGTCGCGCAGCCGTTCGACCCAGTCGGTGAAAGCGCCGCGCAGCACCAGCACGCCGTCGCGCTGGTAGGTGTCGATGTGTTCCTGGGTGATGTTCATGGCGATATTGTGTGGGGGCGATGTGCCCAGTATCGCCATGCATTGGGGATAGGAAAAGCATATATTTCCTATGTTGCGATATAGGAAATCATGATCCCCTTCTCTTTCCGCCAGCTCGAATACTTTGTCGCCGCAGCCGAGCACGGCAGCATCAGCGCGGCGGCTCGCGCGCGCCATGTGTCGCAGCCGTCTGTCTCCACCGCGATCGCGCAGCTGGAAGACACTCTGGGCGAGCCTCTCTTCAGGCGCCAGGTCAGCCGTGGGTTGTCGCTGACGCCCGCCGGTCAGCGCCTGCTGGGGCGGGCACGAGACATCCTTGCGCTGGCGGCCGGCCTCACCGTGGACGACGCCACCGGCCGGGGGTTGACCGGCCAGCTCTCGCTGACCTGCTTCCAGGACCTCGGGCCGTACTTTGTGCCACGTCTGCTGGCGGGGCTGCGCCGGCACCATCCGGGCATCTCGGTGACCTTGTTCGAGGCCGACCTGGCGACCGTCCACCGCACGCTGCAGGCGGGCAAGGCCGAACTGGCGCTGACCTATGAACTGGGGCTCGATGCCCGCACCGAGCGCCGCACGCTGGCGGAACTGGCACCCTATGCGCTGCTGCCCGCCGGCCATCCGCTGGCAAGCGGCACCGATGTGAGCCTGGCCGACCTGGCCGGCGAACGGCTGATCCTCGAGGACATCCCGCAGACGCGCGAGTACTTCCTGTCGCTGTTCTGGGCGCATGGCCTGCACCCGGTGCTGCACCAGTACACGCAGACCTTCGAGATGCAGCGCGGACTGGTGGCGCACGGCTATGGCGTGGCGCTGTCGTGCACGCGCCCGGCCGGCGACCACAGCTACGACGGCGTGCCGATCGCCTGCCTGCCGCTGCGCGAGCCGGTGACGCCGCAGCGCGTGGTGCTGGCGCGCTCGCCGGCCATGCGGGCCTCGCCGCTGGCACAAGCGTTCATGGATTGGGTGGAGGCGGGCGGCGCGATGCGCCTGCCTTAGCGCGGATAGATCGCGCCCAGCACGCGCGGCCCGGCGGCGCCGGTCACGGTGGGCACGTTGCCGGGCAGGCGCAGCAGGCACTGGCGTGCCAGCCAGGCAAAGGCGATGGCTTCGACCTGCGACACCGGCACGCCGTAGTCATCCGAGGTCTCGATGGCCACGCCGGGCAATGCCTGCGTCAGTCGTGCCATCACGAACGCATTGCGGGCGCCGCCGCCGCAGACGATCAGGCGGCGCGCATCAGGCGCATGGGTGCGCATGTCGCGCGCGATGGCCTCGGCAGTCAGCGCGGCCAGTGTCGCCTGCACATCGGCAGGCGCGAGGTGTTGGAACGAGGCGAGACGGGCTTCGAGCCAGCCCGGATGGAACAGGTCGCGCCCGGTGCTCTTGGGCGGTGCTGCGCTGAAGTAGGGCTCGGCCAGGCACTGCGCCAGCAGCGCGGCGTCGACCCGCCCGCTGGCGGCCCAGTCGCCGTTGCTGTCGAAGGGAAGCCCGCGGTGGCGGCCGACCCAGTAGTCGAGCAGCGCATTGCCCGGGCCGCAGTCAAAGCCGCTGACGGCGCCGCCCGCCGCGGGCAGGATGCTGATATTGGAGATGCCGCCGATATTGCAGGCAACGCGGGTTTCGGCGTCGCTGCCGAACAGCGCATGGTGCAGCGCCGGCACCAGCGGCGCGCCCTGGCCACCGGCGGCGAGGTCGCGGCTGCGGAAGTCCGCCACCACGTCGATGCCGGCGAGCTCGGCCAGATGCGCCGGATGCTGGCTTTGGCGGGTGTAGCCGATGCCGTCGTACAGGCCCGGCCGGTGGCGGATAGTCTGGCCGTGGGCGCCGATGGCGGCCACCGCGGCCGCGTCGACCTGGGCCTCGCTCAGCAGTGCCGCCACGCAGTCGGCGTAGACCTGCGCCAGTGCATTGGCTGCCAGCGCCTCGCGATGGATCTCGTCCTCGCCCGGCTGCTGCAGGGCAGAGAATGCCGCGCGCAGCGTGTCGGGGAAAGGCTGGCTGGCGGCCGCCAGCACGGCGGGCCGCGCGCCGCTGAAATCCACCAGCACTGCGTCGGCACCGTCCATGCTGGTGCCGGACATGATGCCGATATAGCGTTCGCTGCCAGGCGCGGGCTGGGTCACGATGGGCGCGGTCAGTTGGAGGCGGTCAGCACGTTGTAGGTGCGCAGCGCATTGATGCGGCTGAGCAGCCCGCTGGTGTAGGTCAGGAATTCCTGGCGCGACTTGCCGGTCAGCGTTGGCGATTCCATCAGCGTGATGGTCAGCGGGTTCTGCGGCACGTCGTTGAAGCGGAACTCATAGTGCAGGTGCGGGCCGGTGGCCCAGCCGGTCGAGCCGACATAGCCGATCAGCTGGCCCTGGCGCACCGGCTGGCCCTGGCGCATGCCGGCAAAGCCGGACAGGTGCGCGTAGTAGGTCGAGTAGCCGTTGGCGTGGTTCAGGATGACGATATTGCCGTAGCCGTTCTGCTGGCCCACGAACTCGACCACGCCGTCGCCGGTGGCCAGCACCTTGGTGCCGGTCGGGGCGGCGAAGTCCACGCCCTTGTGCTGCGCCCAGTCATGATGCAGCGGATGCTCGCGGCCGCCGAAGCCCGACGACACGCGCGAGAATTCCACCGGCGAACGCAGGAACGGCCGCTTCATGCTGCGCCCGTCGAAGGTGTAGTAGGCGCCGCCGTCCTTGCTGTCTTCGGGCGCGAACCACAGCGCCTGGTGCAGCTGGTTGCGGTTGATCAGCTCCAGTGCGACCACGCGGCCGTTGCGCACGAAGGTGCCGTCGCGGAAGCCCGCTTCGTAGATGATGCGGAAGCGGTCGCCGCTGGCGATGTCGTGGTGGAAGTCGATCACGCCGGAGAAGATCGACAGCATCTGCTGCACGACTTCGTCGGGCACGTTGGCCGCGTCCATGGCCTTGAAGAAACCGCCCGCGGAAATCGCGCCCGAGGCCATCTCATAGTGCACGTCATTGTCGACGCGCTGCACCTTGGCCTTGTAGGCGGCGGCGGTGTTGTCGCTGGCCGCGCGCACGCGTTCGATCACCAGCTCGCGCGAGGCGGCTGCGTCGCCGCCCAGGTTGGCCTGCAGCGACACCAGCGTGTTGCTTTCGTCGATCTCCGCCTGCACCGCCTGGCCGGGGTTCAGGTTGAACAGGCCGCGCGCGGTCGGGTTCTTGACGATGAACGCCTGCGCGTCGGCATCGTCCACGCCCAGCCGCTTGAGCAGGCTGGCGATGGTGTCGCCGCGCTGCATGCGTTCTTCGCGCACGTAGACGGCCTGGCTGTCGGTAAGCTGTTCAAGTTGCTCGCGCACGTCGGGCATGCGCAGCGCCTGCTGCGTGCGCGGTGCGAGCGGATCGTCAAAGGCGCTGCGCGGCGCAACGCCCATCGCCGCGGCCATGCCGAGCGTGAAGATTACGCCCACCGAGGCCGTCAGTTGTTTGCGCCGCCGCGCGTGCTGGGGGTTGGTCGGATCGACAAGAACCACCAGCTCACGCGCGAAAACTTCGCGGAGTCTGGACCACATCACGTAAAATTCAACCTTGGTCTGAGCACCGCTGCCGGGGACGATGTGTCTCGTCTGCCTTCCTCCCCCGAGGTGCGGCGCGGGCTCTTCACTGTTATTTGGCCGCCTGCATTGCTGCATAAAGTGGCGGGTGGCGCACTGGAAAGGCTTCCGTAGGCGCCGGGAATCGCGGATTATACCAAAATCCGGCTCTGGCGGCTGTCAGGAAATTTCCTAAAATTTCAAGTATTTCAAAGACTTACGTCATGACTGAAGTTGCCACGGGCCCTACGGCCAAATACCCCCTGACGCCGTCGGTGATGCAGGCCCTGGAAGTCTCCAAGCGAGGCTGCGACGAACTGCTGATCGAATCCGAATGGGCGCAGAAGCTGGCGCGCAGCGAGGCCACCGGCGTGCCGCTGCGCATCAAGCTGGGCCTGGATCCGACCGCGCCCGACATCCATATCGGCCATACCGTGGTGCTGAACAAGCTGCGCCAGCTGCAGGACCTCGGCCACCAGGTGATCTTCCTGATCGGCGACTTCACCTCGACCATCGGCGATCCGTCGGGCCGCAACAGCACGCGCCCGCCGCTCACGCGCGAGCAGATCGAGGCCAACGCCCAGACCTACTACCGCCAGGCCAGCCTGGTGCTGGACCCGGCCCGCACCGAGATCCGCTACAACAGCGAGTGGTGCGATCCGCTGGGCGCGCGCGGCATGATCCAACTGGCGGCCAAGTACACCGTGGCGCGCATGATGGAGCGCGACGACTTCACCAAGCGCTTCCGCTCCGGGATTCCGATCTCCGTGCATGAGTTCCTGTACCCGCTGATGCAGGGCTATGACTCGGTCGCGCTCAAGTCAGACCTGGAGCTCGGCGGCACCGACCAGAAGTTCAACCTGCTGGTCGGGCGCGAGCTGCAGAAGGAATACGGCCAGGAGCCGCAGTGCATCCTGACCATGCCGCTGCTGGTGGGCCTGGACGGCGTCGAGAAGATGTCCAAGTCCAAGGGCAACTACGTCGGCGTGACCGAGGCGCCCAACGAGATGTTCGGCAAGCTGATGAGCATCTCGGACGACCTGATGTGGCAGTACTACACGCTGCTGTCGTTCCGCCCGCTGGCCGAGATCGAGCTGATGAAGCAGGAAATCGCGCTGGGCCGCAATCCGCGCGACTGCAAGGTGCTGCTGGCGCAGGAAATCGTGGCGCGCTTCCACAGCCAGGCCGATGCCGAGAAGGCGCTGGAAGACTTCAACCACCGCGCCCGCGGCGGCGTGCCGGACGATATCCCGGCAGTGAGCCTGACTGGCGCGCCGCTGGGCATCGCGCAGCTGCTCAAGCAGGCCAACCTGGTGCCGTCCACCTCGGAAGCCAACCGCAATATCGAGCAGGGCGGCGTCAAGATCGATGGCGCCACGGTCAGCGACAAGGCCACCAGGGTGGCAGCGGGCACCTATGTCGTGCAGGTGGGCAAGCGCCGTTTCGCGCGCGTGACGCTGGCCTGAGGCGGCCGGGATGATCGCGCTGATCCAGCGGGTGGCCCAGGCCCGCGTCACGGTCGAAGGCCGCACCACCGGTGAAATCGGCGCCGGCCTGCTGGCGCTGGTCTGCGCCGAGCGCGGCGACACCGAGGCGCAGGCCGAGCGGCTGCTGGCCAAGATGCTGTCGTACCGGGTGTTTTCCGATGCTGCCGGCAAGATGAACCTGCCGGTTCAGAACATGGACGGCAACGGCAACGCCGGCGGGCTGCTGGTGGTTTCGCAGTTCACGCTGGCGGCCGATACCAACAGCGGCACGCGGCCGAGTTTCACGCCCGCTGCCTCGCCCGAGGACGGCCGGCGCCTGTACGAGCATTTCGTGGCGCAGGCGCGCGCCGCCCATCCGCAGGTGCAGACAGGCGAGTTCGGCGCGATGATGCAGGTCAGCCTGGTCAACGACGGCCCGGTCACCTTCTGGCTGCGGGTGCCGCCGGCCTGAACAGATTCCAAGCTGCCGCGCCCCGGCGCGGCACCAAGACAGGAGAGACAAATGAAACTCTGGAGCAAGTCCTTCAACGACAACGCGCCGATTCCCGGCGAGTTCGCCTTCTGCGTGCCCGACGCCGCCGCCCACGTGGCCCTGTCGAATAACCGCAATCCCGACCTGCGCTGGGAAGACGCCCCGGCCGAGACGCGCTCGTTCGTGCTGATCTGCCACGACCGCGACGTGCCCAGCAAGGGCGACGACGTCAACCAGGAAGGCCGCGAAGTGCCGGCCGCGCTGCCGCGCGTTGACTTCTTCCACTGGGTGCTGGTCGACATCCCGCCGGGCCTGACCTCGATCGCGGCGGGCTCGCACAGCGACGGCGTGATCGCGCGCGGCAAGCCGGGCCCCGAAGCCACCGGCGGCACCGCCACCGCGGGCGGCCTGCGCCACGGCATCAACGACTACACCGGCTGGTTCGCCGGCGATGCCGACATGAAGGGCGACTACTACGGCTATGACGGCCCGTGCCCCCCGTGGAACGACACGCTGCTGCACCACTACGTGTTCACGCTGTATGCGCTGGACATCGACCGGCTGCCGCTCGATGGCACCTTCACCGGCGCGCAGGTGCGCGAGGCGATCCAGGGCCATGTGCTGGCGCAGGCCAGCCTCACCGGCACTTATACGCTGAACCCTAATCTGGCGAAATAACGTCTGGCCGGGGGCCCCCCGCGCCAGCCGCGGGGCGCCGGCCTCAAAGGAAATCCCGAAGGAAACGGCATGTCGCAAAGCCCCGGGCCGCATTCGCTGGCCTATACCCACCTGATCGTGATCCGCCACGGCGAAACGGCCTGGAACCGGGAGCGCCGGCTGCAGGGCCAGCTCGACATTCCCCTGAACGAGACCGGCCGCGCCCAGGCGCGCGCGCTGGCCACGGCGCTGGCGGGCGAGCCGATCGATGCGGTCTATGCCAGCGACCTGTCGCGTGCGATGGAAACCGCTGCGCCGCTGGCCGAGGTGCTCGGGCTGCAGGTGCGCCCCGATGCGCGCCTGCGCGAGCGCAGCTACGGCACGCTGCAGGGTAAGACCTACGCCGAAGTAGCCGAGCACCTGCCCGAGGATTTCGCCCGCTGGCAGGCGCGCGTGCCGGACTACGCGCCGCCTGAAGGCGAGTCGCTGCTGGGCTTCCATGAGCGCGCGGTCGAGGCGGTGCTGGCGCTGTCGCGTCGGCATCCCGGCGAGCGCATCGCGCTGGTGGCGCACGGTGGCGTGCTTGACTGCCTGTACCGCGAGGCCACCGGCATGACGCTGGAAGCACCGCGCCAGCATGAACTGCTCAATGCCAGCGTCAACCGGCTACGCAGCGACAGCAGCCACCTGACGCTGGCGCAGTGGGGCGATGTCAGCCACCTTGAAAACCTGGCGCTGGACGAGGTGGACCGGCGCGTGCCTTAGCGCTACACGCGGACGCGGAACGGGGTGAAGTCGGTATTGCGGTCGAAATAATCCTCGTTCTCGGCTCGCTTCAGGAACCCGACCACCTTGTACGTCACCGGTGTCATCACCACTTCCCAGCCGGTCTTCAGCACGTACTGCGCCACTGCCACCTGGATCACCTTTTCCAGCGGCCAGATGCCGTAGAACGCGATCACGTAGAACAGCGACGAGTCGACCAGCTCACCGGCCAGCGTAGAGCCGATCGTGCGCGTCCACAGCCACCGCCCCGAGGTCCACAGCTTCATCTTGGCCAGCACGTAGCTGTTGGTGAAGCTGCCGCAGCAGAAGGCGATCAGCGAGCCGAGCGCAATCCGCCAGGTGTTGCCGAACACGTCCTGCAGGCTTTTCTGGTAGTCCGCCATGAAGGGCGCCACCGGCATGTTCAGCACCACCAGGCTCATGAAGGTGGCGAAAGCCAGCGCGGAAAAGCCGGCCCAGACCACGCGCCGGTCGCGGCCGTAGCCGTAGACCTCGGTCAACACGTCGCCGAAGATGTAGGAGATCGGGAAGAACAGCACGCCGGCGCCGAAGGTCACCGTGCCGATCACGGGCAGCGTCACCTGTGCCGCCTTGGCCGCGCCGATCAGGTTCGAGCACAGCAGCACGGTAACAAAGGCCACCATGACGAAGTCATAGTAACGGTAGACGCGGCCAGCGGGGCCTGCGCTGGCGGGGATGGCGGACATGGGGGCTCCCGGTCGGACGCGCTGGCGCGCGGTGTTTTGGGCGCGATTATGCCAGCGGACCCCGGATTCTGCCGCGGCATGCGCAAGCGTTGCTGCGGCCGCCTGAAATGAAAATTCCCGGCCGAAGCCGGGAATTTCAGGTGGAGCGGCGCAGCCGGGTGGCCGGGTCAGATATCCAGCTTGCTGATCTTGGAGCCGTTTACCGAGACGTCGAACATCAGGCCGGCATTGGTCTGCACGAAGGCAATCACCGGCTGCTGGCTGGTCAGGGTGTCGAGCCTGCCGTCCGCGCCGACCTTGGCCACCGCCACGTTGGCATCGGCGCCGGCGGTCCAGCCCTTGCTGGCAACAAACTTGTTGTAGGCCTCCGGGGTCATGAACATGATGATGACGGCCTTGGACTGCCCGCCGGCGGTCAGCCCGACCGAGGCCTGCGTCGTGCTGTAGTAGCCGACCGTCGCGCCCTTCGATCGCAGCGCACCCTCGCCGTACTCGCCGCCTACCACCAGGCCGGCCGAGATGACACGCGGGAACACCAGGACTCCTTGCGCACGCTGCGCCAGGTCGCGTGCGCCGGGGTTGGCGGAGAACAGCCGGTTCAGCGCTCCGTCCACCCCTGCATCGATTTCCTGCTTCTTGGCGACCGGGTCCTTCGAGGCGCTGGTGCCGGTGGTGGTGCAGCCTGCCGCCATTGCGGTGGCAACGAGCAGGCCCGATCCGGCAACCCGGGTAACAAAGTGGCGACGATTCATAGGTAACCTCCTGATGGGAAAAGTACCGCGTCTGGCTCAGTGGCTCAGTTGGCTGCGGCTGCCGCGGGTGCCTTGACCGTAATGGCCACGACTTCACGGTAGACGATCTTGGCCATCTGGCCCTGCTTGATGCCGTTCAGGTCGATGGCCGGATCCTGCACTTTCACGGTGCGCAGCGTCTCGCGCGGACCGCGGAAGGTGATCAGGCGCTTGGCCGGGTCGACCTTGGTGATCTGTGCGGTCACTGTGGTGGTGATCTCGCGCATGATGCCGGGCTTGCCGCCCTCGGCGGCGCGCGTGGTGCGGTCGACCGATTCGGCCAGTGCGGTGGCCTTGCTGTCGACCGGCTCAAGCGCGGCGACCAGCGCGGCGCCACGCGCCACGGTGAGGATGTCGCCCTTGCGGATCTGGCCAAAGTTGCGGGCCTCGTCGCCAGCCACCAGTTCGACCACGTTGCCGCGCGGGCCCTGGACCAGCACGGCCTTGGATTCGGGATCGATATCGACGATCTTGCCGCTGATGACCGCCTCTTCGGCCACGCCGACCGGCGCCGGCGGGCGCTGGGCGTTGGCACTGCCGGCGGCGAACGCGGTGGCGGCGAGGGCTGCGGCGAGCAGGCTGGACGAATGGCGAATCATTGGCTTTCCTTGACGTATTTGTGAAGGTGCCGTGCCTGGCGGGGCGCGGCCATCGCAGCACCGGGCCGGTGCCGATAAAGCCATTGTGGACAATCGGCCACGGGCCAGCAATCCACTTCGAAAAAATTTGGAGCGCGAAATTAAAACGTTTAATTGGTGCTGCGCCGGGGCCCTGCCAAGGCGCTGTTGCTGCTTCGTGCTGTCAGGCGTCGCCGAACAGTTCGCTGGCGCCGCTGCCTTGCGGGTTGGCCAGGCCGAAATGCCGGTAGGCGGCAGCCGTGGCCACGCGCCCGCGCGGCGTGCGCTGCAGGTAGCCTTGCTGGATCAGGTAGGGCTCGAGCACGTCCTCGATGGTGTCGCGCTCTTCGCCGATGGCCGCGGCGAGGTTGTCCACGCCCACGGGGCCGCCGCCGAACTTGTGCAGCACTGCTTCCAGCAGCTTGCGGTCCATCAGGTCGAAGCCGACGCTGTCCACGTCCAGCATGGCCAGCGCCGCGTCGGCCATGGCGCGGGTGATGTTCCCGTCACCCTTGACCTCGGCGTAGTCGCGCACCCGGCGCAGCAGCCGGTTGGCGATACGGGGCGTGCCGCGCGCGCGCCGGGCGATCTCCAGCGCGCCCTGCGGGTCGATACGGGCATGCAGCAGCTGCGCCGAGCGCGTGACGATGCGGGCCAGCTCATCGGCGGTATAGAACTCCAGCCGCGCCACGATGCCGAAGCGGTCGCGCAGGGGGTTGGTCAGCATGCCGGCACGCGTGGTGGCGCCCACCAGCGTGAACGGCTGCAGGTCGAGCTTGACCGAGCGCGCCGCCGGGCCCTCGCCGATCATGATGTCGATCTGGTAGTCCTCGAGCGCCGGGTACAGGATCTCCTCGACGACCGGCGAGAGCCGGTGGATCTCGTCGATGAACAGCACGTCGTTGGCTTCCAGGTTGGTCAGCAGCGCGGCCAGGTCGCCCGGGCGCTCCAGCACGGGGCCCGAGGTCTGGCGCAGGTTGACGCCCATCTCGCGCGCGATGATGTGGGCCAGCGTGGTCTTGCCCAGGCCCGGCGGGCCGAACAGCAGCACGTGGTCCAGCGCCTCGCGCCGGTTGCGCGCGGCGTGCATGAAGATATCGAGCTGCCCGCGGACCTTTTCCTGGCCGACATACTCGTCCAGCAGCTTGGGCCGCAGCGCGCGCTCGAACGCCTCCTCCTGCGACGAGGCGGGGGTGGCGGCAATTACGCGGGCGGGGGCGGCAAGCTTGTCAGTTTCGATCATGGTGGTCAGGGGCCCGGACAGCGGCAACAATCCGCCATTCTACGCGCCTATGCAGGTCTCAAGCCTTGGACAATGCCTTGAGCGCCAGCTTGATGCCGTCCGACACGCCGGTCCCCGCCGGCACCTGCTTGATCGCGGCGGCGGCTTCCTTTTCCGAGTAGCCCAGCGCCAGCAGCGCATTGAGCACGTCGACGGCGCTGTCCGGCACCGCCGGCGTGCCCGGCACGTGGCCCAGCTCCGCGCCCAGCTTGCCCTTGAGCTCCAGCAGCAGCCGCTCCGCGGTCTTCTTGCCGATGCCGGGAATGCGCGTGAGGCGGCCGGCTTCCTGCAGCGTGATGGCCTGCGCCAGCTCGGGCACCGACATGCCCGACAGCACCGCCAGCGCCATGCGCGCGCCGATGCCGGTGATCTTGATCAACTCGCGGAAGGTGTTGCGCTCCGATGCGGTGCCGAAGCCGTACAGCAGGTGCGCGTCCTCGCGCACGATCAGCTGCGTCAGCAGTGTCACCGGCTGGCCCACCGCGGGCAGGTTGTAGAAGGTGCTCATCGGCACGTCCACCTCGTAGCCGACGCCGTGGCAATCGACTAGCAGGTGCGGGGGATTCTTCTCGATAAGGGTGCCGGCGATGCGTCCGATCATGGTGCGGAGGAGGGAATGGAAGGTGGGGGTCAGGGACCAGGCGGCCGCAAGTGTAGCCCAGCGGCCGCCCTGCCGGGGTCAGCGCGCCGGCGTATCCACCGCGCGCCGGCCCAGCGCCGGGTCGTCGGTGAAGAAGCCATCGATGCCGGCCGCGATAAAGGCCTGCACCTCCCGCTCCATGCCGGACGGGCTGCGCGTGGCGTCGTCGCCGCCGGCCTGCAGCGCCTTGGGCAGGAAGCTGTTTTCCGGACGGAAGGTGTAGGGATGGACGAACAGCCCGGCAGCATGCGCCTGGCGCACCACCGGCGTCGGCGCAGCCAGCGCGCCCTGCGCATCGCGCGGCACCACGCTGCTCTTCTCGGGGCCGATGCCGTCGGCATAGGCTGCCACCTCGCGCAGGCCGGTCGCGCCCAGCATGTCGCCGAAGGTGCGGCCGTCGCCCGCCAGCTTCCAGTCGGCCGGGCCCTTGCGCGGGTTGCCGATGAGCTGCACCAGCTTCACGTTGTGCTGCCCGCTGCCAAGCGTGCGCCGCAGCGCGCGCAGGCTGCCGGTCTCGAAGCATTGGATAAACACGGGTGCGTTGCGCAGGTAGGGTTGTGCCCGCAGCGCGGCCACCAGCTTGTCCTCGAGCGGCAGCCCGATGCCGCGGAAGTAGCTCGGGTGCTTCAGCTCTGCGTAGATGCCGATGGGTTTGCCGGTGCGCAGCGCGGCCTGCTCGGCCAGGCGCACGATCTCGTCGAAGGTCGGCACCTCGAACTGGTCGTTCAGGCGCGCATTGTCCGGGCGCAGGCGCGGGATGCGCTCACGCGCGCGCAGCGTCTTGAGCTCCGCCAGCGTGAAGTCTTCGGTGAACCAGCCGCTCAGGCGCTCGCCGTCGATCACCTTGGTGCGCTTGCGCTCGGCGAACTGCGGCAGTTCGGCCACGTTGGTGGTGCCGGTGATGTCGTTCTCGTGGCGCGCTACCAGCACGCCGTCGCGTGTCATGACCAGGTCGGGCTCGATGGCGTCGGCGCCGTCCTCGATGGCTTTGGCGTAGGCGGCAAGTGTATGTTCGGGGCGCAGCGCGCTGGCGCCGCGATGGGCGATCACCAGCGGTTTGGGAGGCTGGGTGGCGGCGGCCGCAGGCGCAGCGCTCGCGGCGGGTGCCGGCACCGGAGCCGCGGACACGGGCTTAGGGCGCGGCGCGGTGGCGCAGCCCGCGACCAGCGCGGCGCAGGCCGCGGCGGCCGGAAACAGCCAACGCCGGAAGGCAAGAACAGGGAAGAGGCTGGGGCGCCGGCGCGGCGCGCTCAATCGGGACTGACTAGGCATGCAGCGTTCCTGTGGTGAGACCAAGGCCCGATTGTAAAAGATGGGGAAGCGGGCACAGCAAGCGCCAGCCGCTGGCGTGTTCAGCCGACCAGCCGCCCGCGCCGCACGCGCATGCCTTTGCGCACCAGGTCGGGCGCCAGGCCCGACAGCGTGCCCAGGGTATCGCTGCCGTTGGCATGGCAGATCGCCACGCCGAGCGCATCGGCCGCATCGCTGCCGGGCTGGCCGGGCAGCATCAGCAGCCGCGTCACCATTTCCTGCACCTGCGCCTTGTTGGCGCGGCCGTAGCCGACCACCGCCACCTTGAGCTGCAGCGCGGTGTACTCGAACACCGGCAAGCCGTAGCCCACCAGCCCGCAGATCGCCGCGCCGCGGGCCTGGCCGAGCAGCAGCGTGGACTGCGGGTTGACGTTGACGAAGACCTTCTCGATCGCCGCGCAGTCGGGTGCATAGGTGCGCGACACTTCGCTGATGCCGTCGTAGAGCGTCTTCAGCCGTTCCGGCAACGTTGAATTGCCGTCGCTCTTGATCGTGCCCGAGGCCACGTAGGCAAGCTTGTTGCCGTGCTTCTCGATCACGCCGAAGCCGGTGGTGCGCAGGCCGGGGTCGATGCCTAGGATTCGCATTGGGTGGGTAGGATGGATGCCGTCGCTAGTGTATTGCTTTTTGCACCGGCACCTAAGGCAAAAAGCGGTTTCGCTTTCCCTTGCAGGAGAACGAAACCGCTTCGGAGCCGGGGGGGGGGGCCTTCCCAGGAAAGGCCGCAAGCCTGCCAGTGCTTAGTGGCGGAAGTGGCGCGTGCCGGTCACCACCATGGCGATGCCGCGTTCGTCGGCGGCGGCGATCACTTCGTCGTCGCGCATCGAGCCGCCCGGCTGGATCACGCAGGTCGCGCCCGCGTCGACCACCACGTCCAGGCCGTCACGGAACGGGAAGAACGCGTCCGAGGCCACTGCCGAGCCGGCCAGCGTCAGGCCGGCATTCTGCGCCTTGATGCTGGCGATGCGGGCCGAATCCACGCGGCTCATCTGGCCCGCGCCCACGCCCAGCGTCATGCCGCCGCCGCAGAACACGATGGCATTGGACTTGACGAACTTGGCCACGCGCCAGGCGAACATCAGGTCGTCCATTTCCTTCGGGTTCGGGTGGCGGCGCGTCACCACGCGCAGCTCGGACGGCTGCACGTTCCTGGCGTCCGGGCTCTGCACCAGCAGGCCGCCGCCGACACGCTTGAAGTCATACTGGTTGATGCCCTGGCCCAACGGGATCTCCAGCAGGCGCACATTCTGCTTGGCCGCGAACACGGCACGCGCGCCGGCGCTGAACGACGGGGCGATCAGCACTTCGACGAACTGCCTGGCCACGGCCTGCGCGGCGGTTTCGTCCAGCTCGACGTTGAAGGCGATGATGCCGCCGAAGGCCGAGGTCGAATCGGTCTTGAAGGCCTTGTCATACGCTTCCAGCGCATTCGCGCCCAGCGCCACGCCGCACGGGTTGGCGTGCTTGATGATGACGCAGGCGGCGCCGCTGGCGGCGTCGAACGACTTGACGCATTCCCAGGCCGCGTCGGCGTCGGCGATGTTGTTGTACGACAGTTCCTTGCCCTGCAGCTGCACGTAGTTGGCCAGCGCGCCGTCCACGGCCCTCAGGTCGCGGTAGAACGCGGCGGACTGGTGCGGGTTCTCGCCGTAGCGCATTTCCTGCACCTTGTCGAAGGCGAGGTTCAGCGTCTGCGGGTAGGCGCTGCGGCCCTGGTGCGACTTGTCGGCACCCAGGCTGGTCAGGTAGTTGGTGATGGCGCCGTCGTACTGGGCGGTGTGCGCGAACACCTTGGTGGCCAGGCGGAAATTGGTGTCGTAGCCGACGCTGTTGGCGTTGGCGCGCATTTCGTCGAGCACCACGGCGTAGTCGGCCGGGTCGACGATCACGGTCACGTCACGATGGTTCTTGGCCGCCGAACGCAGCATGGTCGGGCCGCCGATGTCGATGTTCTCGATCGCGTCGGGCAGGGTGCAGTCATCCTTGGCCACGGTCTGCTGGAACGGGTACAGGTTCACCACCAGCAGGTCGATGGTCGGGATGTCGTGCTCGGCCAGCGCGGCCATGTGCTCGGGCAGGTCGCGGCGCGCCAGGATGCCGCCGTGGACCTTGGGATGCAGTGTCTTGACGCGGCCGTCGAGCATTTCCGGGAAGCCGGTGTAGTCGGCCACCTCCGTCACGGGCAGGCCGCTGTCGGCCAGCAGCTTGGCGGTGCCGCCGGTGGAAAGCAGCGTGACGCCGAGCGCGTTCAGTTCGCGCGCGAAATCGACGATGCCGGTCTTGTCGGAAACGGAGAGTAGGGCTTGCTTGATCATGGCTGTGGGAGACGCTTCAAATTCAAAGTAAACCGTGCTGCTGCAGCTTCTTGCGCAGCGTATTGCGATTGATGCCCAGATAGGCGGCGGCCAGCGACTGGTTGCGCTCGGCGCGCACCATCACGGCTTCCAGCAGCGGCCGTTCGACCGCCTCGAGCACCATGTTGTACATATTCGACGGCTCTTCGCCGTCCAGGTCGCGAAAATAAGTGTCCAGGCTTTCCCGGATACACTGGTCGATAGCGTTGCGGCTCATGCGGCAAGCAACTCCCCGTTTTTGTTGTTGTTCGCTTCGTCTTGGTCTTGTGCTGCGTCGTCCACGTACACCAGCCGGTCAGAGATCTGCGCCTGCTCGTCGAAGAACGCATTGACCGCCGCCAGTTGTTCGGCGGTGCTCTCCAGTGTGTTCATGCGGTGGCGGAACAGGTTGGCGCCGCGCAGCCCGCGCGTGTACCAGGCAATATGCTTGCGCGCGGTGCGCACGCCGGTGAATTCGCCATAGAAGGCGTAGTGGTCTTCCAGGTGCGCATTCATGATGGCACGGATCTCGGCCACTTCCGGCGACGGCAGCATCTCGCCGGTCTTCAGGAAGTGCTCGATCTCACGGAACAGCCAGGGCCGGCCCTGCGCCGCGCGGCCGATCATGATCGCGTCCGCGCCGGTCAGCGCCAGTACTTGCTTTGCCTTCTGCGGCGTGGTGATGTCGCCGTTGGCGACCACCGGGATCGAGACCGCTGCCTTGACCGAGGCAATGGTCTCGTACTCGGCGTTACCGTGGTACAGGTCGGCGCGGGTGCGGCCGTGGATGGTCAGCATGCTGATGCCCGCGTCCTCGACCATGTGCGCGATGCGCAGCGCATTGCGGTTCTCGCGGTTCCAGCCGGTGCGGATCTTCAGCGTGACCGGCACCCGGTCGCCCACGGCGCCGACCACGGCCTGAACGATGCGCACCACCAGCGGCTCGTTCTGCAGCAGGGCCGAGCCGGCGGCGACGTTGCACACCTTCTTGGCCGGGCAGCCCATGTTGATGTCGATGATCTGCGCGCCGCGGTCCACGTTGTAGCGCGCGGCCTCGGCCATCATCGACGGCTCGGCGCCGGCGATCTGCACGGCGATGGGTTCGACCTCGCCGGCGTGGTTGGCGCGGCGCATGGTTTTCTCGCTCTTCCACAGCTGTGCGTTGGACGCCACCATTTCCGACACCGCATAGCCCGCGCCGAGCTGCTTGCACAGCTGGCGGAAGGGCCGGTCCGTCACGCCCGCCATCGGGGCGACAAACAGGTTGTTGCGGAGTTGGTGAGGTCCGATCTGCACGGTTGGGCGGCGGTTCTGAGAGGCCGTCCCGGTGACCGTAGCGCGCCCTCGCGGCGTGGATGGCGCCAGGGAAGGGGTCGGGACAGCCTGCTCTGAGACGGAAGACGAAACGGAAAAACATGCCCCTGCCGAAACTGCAGCCGGCCTTGGATCGGGACATGTGCGAGGGCAGGATTCTACCGCCAAACCATCGCCATTGCCCAAGATTTGAGCATCCGGAGCGCAACCGGGCAGGGGCCGTGGCGCAAACGCCGCCATGCGCGTGGCGCTTGCGCCACTGGCGGGGTCAGCGACGCATCCCGAACATCATGTGGCGCGCCAGCGCATGCCGCAGCGGCGGCAGGCAGGCCAGCACGGCCAGCGACGCGCCCCGCGCGTGCGCGGCCAGCGGGTAGGCGATGCCGAACACACGTGGCAGCAGGTCGGTCACGCCGATGGTGACGGCGCGGTCGAGCCGGTGGCGGCTGGCGAAGGCTTGCAGCGCCTGCGGCGTGCAGGCGCTGCGCAGCGAATCGGCCAGCGCGAAGGCGTCGCGCAAGCCCAGGTTGAGTCCCTGTCCGGCCACCGGGTGCAGCGTTTGCGCGGCATTGCCGACCGCCGCCACGCGGCCGTTGACGGTCACCGGGGCCGCATTCAGGCCGAGCGGGAAGGCATGGCGCTTGCCGGCCAGCGTGAAATGGCCCATGCGGTCGCCAAAGGCCCGGCCCAGTTCCGCCGCGAACTCCGCTTCCGGCAGCGCGATGCGCCGCGCGGCCTGGTCCGGCGGGCAGCACCACACCAGCGCATAGCCCGGCACGCCATGCTCCTCGTGCGGCAGCAGCGCCAGCGGGCCTTCGTCGGTAAAGCGCTCCCAGGCCCAGCCCGGCTGCGGGCGCGAGCAGGTCACATGGGCGATCACCGCGGTCTGGCGGTAGTCGCGCGTGCGCGCGCCGCGGCCCTGGTGGGCGGCCTGCTGGTGGAACAGCCCGCCCTCGGCCTGCACCACCAGGCGCGCGGCCAGGTGTGCCACCTGGCCGTCGTGGCCGGTGCCGGCCAGTTGCACGGCGCCGGCATCGGGATCGTCCGCGGCGCTCGGCGCAGGATCCTGTGCGATCTGGTCGATGCGGGTCTCGAACACACGCTGCAGCCGGCCTCCGCCCGCCGCCTGCGCGGCATGGGCGAGCGCGCGCTCCAGTGCCTCGCACAAGTCGCCGTAGCGGACCACGTAACCGAGCGCCGGCACGCCGTAGTCGTCATGGTGCAGCCGCACATGGCCGAAGCGGCCGCGCTGCGAGACATGGATATGCTCGATCGGGCTGCCGGGCACCGGCCAGGCGCCGATCTGCTCCAGCAGCTGGCGGCTGCCATGCGACAGCGCGATCGCGCGTGGATCGCGCGCGGCGCGCGCCGGCGTGGCGGCATCGACCAGTGTCAGGCGCCAGCTGGTAGTGCGGAGCAACTGGCAGGCCAGCGCCAGCCCGACCGGGCCGCCGCCGACGATGGCGATATCGCGCAGGCTTTGGAAATCAGGCTGCGCGGCCGGCATCGTCGCTGCCTCCTGCATGACCCGCATCCGCCTCCGTTGGTGCTGCCGCATCGCGCTTCCAGCAGATCGCATCCGAGCGCGATTTGCCGGCCGCGGCGTCGCGCAGCGCGTTCTCGAGCTTCTGGTGGTTGAAACCCGGCAGTGCGCGCAGCTGCTCAAGCAGTGCACCATGGTTGGCGGCATTCAGCGGCGCCACGCAGCCCTGGCCCGAATCGGGCGTGCCGATCAGGATCAGCCAGGCCGTGCCGGCCCAGGGCGCGCGGTCGGACACCCGGACCACCACGCGCTCGAGCGTGTCCCAGGCGACTTCCTCGCGCTGGCCGTCGGGGCGGTGCACCACCACGCGGTCGTCGTACAGGTTGATGATGAAGGGTTCGGACGGATCGGGCCGGCGGTCGCTGCCAGCATTGCTGCCGCTGCGGGCCTGGCCCGGAAAGATCCTGCGCAGCCAGCCGATCATCGCAGACCTCCGGCAGCATTGGCGTTATCGCGCATCAGCGCCTCGATCTCGTCGGCCAGCACCGGCACGCCGCGCGTGATCAGCTCGCAGTCGCCGTCGGTGACCACGGCGTCGTCCTCGATGCGGATGCCGATATGCCAGTAGCGCTCGGGCACGTCCTCGGCCGGGCGCACATAGATGCCGGGCTCGATGGTCAGCACCATGCCCGGCTGCAGCGGCCGCCACGGGCGCTCGCCTTCGCCGCCGTGGCTGGCCACGCGGTATTCGCCCACGTCATGGACATCCATGCCAAGCCAGTGGCCGGTGCGGTGCATGTAGAAGCGGCGGTAGCTGCCGCTGGCGAGCACGTCGTCGAGCGTGCCTTCCTTGTTGCGGTCGAGCAGGCCGGTATCGAGCATGCCCTGCGCCAGCACGCGCACGGCGGCGTCATGCGGCACGTTGTAGGGCACGCCGGCGCGGGTCTCGGCGATGGCGGCGTCCTGCGCGGCCACCACCAGGTCGTACAGCTCTCGCTGCGCCGGCGAGAAGCGGCCCGAGACCGGGAAGGTGCGGGTGATGTCCGAGGCGTAGCCGTCGAACTCGCAGCCGGCATCGATCAGGCAGAGGTCGCCGTCCCTCAGTTCGGCGGGGCCGGCGCGGTAGTGCAGCACGCAGGCGTTGGGGCCGGCCGCGACGATCGAGTTATAGGCCACGCTCTGCGCGCCATGGCGGCGGAACTCATAGAGCAGTTCCGCCTCCAGGTGGTATTCACGCAGTCCGGCGCGGGTGGCCTGCATGGCCCGTACATGGGCCCCGGCGGAGATCTGCGCCGCGCGGCGCATGGTGGCCAGCTCGCCGGCATCCTTGAACAGGCGCATTTCGTCGAGCACGGTGCGGATGTCGAGCGCAACCGACGGCGCGGCCACCCCGGCGCGGCCCTGCATGCGCACGGCGTCCATCCAGCGCCGCATCTGCACGTCGGTGCGGGTCGAGTCGGCCAGCGGGTAGGCAATCTGCGCGCGGTTGGCCAGCAGCGGCGGCAGCGCGGCGTCGATCTCTTCGACCGAATGCGCTTCATCGAAGCCGAACGCGGCGCGCGCGCCATCCGGGCCGAAACGGAAACCGTCCCAGATCTCGCGCTCTTCATGCTTGGGGCGGCAGAACAGGATGCTGCGGTCGGCATCGGCGGGGTCGCCCGGCGCGCCGGCCACCAGCACCAGCACGGCCTCGGGCTCGGTAAAGCCGCTCAGGTAATAGAAATAGCTGTCGTGCCGGAACGGGTAGTCGCTGTCGCGGTTGCGCATGGCTTCCGGCGCCGTGGGCAGGATCGCCACACCGCCGCCGCCGGCGCGCAGGTGCTGCAGCACACGGGCGCGGCGGTCGCGGCAGGCGGCGAGGAGGGCGTTGTCGGGTGAGGACATGGTAGGGCCTGGGATGAGGAGGATCAGGGCGATTCTACCGCCGCTGGCGCCTCGCTGGCCGCGGGATCGTCCGGGCGCCTTGCCAGCCCCCGCCCAGTCAGCCGACCTAGCGCCCGTGCGCCGCCACAGGCGCTGCTGTCGCAAGCGCCGCATCCAGCTCGGCCAGCTGCGCCGGCGTGCCCACGTTCTCCCAGCGCCCGTCGAAGCGTTCGCCGGTAGCGGCGCCGGCCTCGATGGCCTCCCAGTAGTAGGGTGTCATCGGCATTTTGGTGCCAGGTTCGATGGCGGTGAAAAGGCGCGTGTCGTACAGGCCGATATTGCCGAATGTCAGCCGTTCGCCACCGTTGGCCAGTGTCCCGTCGAGCGTCAGCAGCCCGTTCGGTTGCAAGGTGAAGTCGCCGTTCGGGTGAAAGTCCGGGTTGGGCACCATCACCAGGTGCATGCGCGGGGCGGGCGCGCCGGCCATGTCGTGCGCGCGAGGCAACAGCCTGCGGAAGTCGTAGTCGCAGAAAATGTCGCCCGACACGGCCAGGAAGATCTCGCCGCGCTCCGGGTGCGCGGACAGCAGTGGCAGGGCCTGTGCGATGCCACCGGCGGTTTCCAGCGCAGTGCCCTCGGCAGAATAGGCCAGCCGCACGCCAAAACGGCTGCCGTCTCCCAGCGTGGCTTCGATCTGTCCGCCCAGCCAGGCATGGTTGATGACGATGTCGCGCAGGCCGGCACGCGCCAGCGCCTCGATCTTCCAGACGATCAGTGGCTTGCCGCCCACCGCCAGCAGCGGCTTGGGGCAGGTATCGGTCAACGGACGCATGCGGTCGCCGCGGCCGGCGGCGAAGATCATGGCCTTCATCAGAACAGAGCCTCCAGGGCAAGCAGCGCGGCCATGCCACCGGCGATGGTCCAGCCCACGCTGCGGGTTCGAGCGGCGATCAGGATGGCCACCACGCCGGCCACCAGCCGCGCGTTGGCGGGGGTGAGGGCAAGCTCGCCATGCTGCATCAGCAGATCAGGGGCGATCAGCGCCGACAGCATCGCTGCCGGCACGAACTGCAGCGCGGTGCGGAACCACGACGGCAGCCGCACGCGGCCTTCCACGGCGATGAACGACAGGCGGATCAGGAAGGTTGCCAGGCCCGCGGCAAGGAAGACCCACAGCAGGGTCATCGCACTCATGCGGCCTCCTTGCCGGCTGTTCCTCCTGGCGTGGCATCGGCGCCACGGCTGGCCGGGCGTGGCCCGGGGCGGTTGCCGCGGCCCAGCAGCAGCATGCCCACGGCAATGCCGCCGAGCGCCGCCACCATCAGCCCGAGCTTGTGCGGCAGGCTGTAGCAGGCCACCGCCAGCACGCTGGCGGCCAGCGCCGCGGCCACGTGCGAGCGGTGCTTCAGGCCCGGCACGATGATGCCGATGAAGGTCAGCGGCAGGAAGAAGTCGAGCGGCCAGTCGCGCGGCACCTGGGCGCCGACCAGCACGCCGGCCAGCGTCGACAGCTGCCAGCTGGCCCACAGCGCGAAGCCGCCGCCGAAGTAGTACCAGTGGCGGTAGCGGGCGCGCGGGCCGCTGTCGCCAAGCCGGTGCGTCATCGCGGCAAAGGCTTCGTCGGTCAGCAGGTAGGCGATCAGCGCCTTCCAGCGCCGCGGCAGGTGCGCGAGCGTGGGCGCGATGGTGGCGGAATACAGCGCATGGCGCAGGTTGACCATGGCCACCGTCAGCGTGATCACCACTGCCGGCGTGCCGGCGGTCCACAACTGGGTCAGGATCATCTGCGAGGCGCCGCCGAACACGACCACGCTCATCGCGCAGGCCAGCCACGCCGGCATGCCGGCGCCGACGGCCAGCACGCCGTAGATCAGGCCGAACGGCACCACGCCCAGCAGCATCGGCGCGAGCGCGCGCGCGCCGGCCAGCCATTCGCCGGCGGCGGTGATGGCGGGCGCGCGGTGGTCGCGCAGAACGGGCTGGTTGTCGGGCACGGCGTCAGAACGTGTAGCCGGCCGGGCTGGCCACGCCTTCGAGCGCGTCCAGTAGCCGGATCAGCTTGCGCAGTTCGGTGTAGCGGCCGGCCACCTGGCGGGTGTACTTCATCACCAGCGGCAGGTTGGCGAGGTAGCCGTCCTTGCCGTCGCGGTGGTACAGGCGGGCAAAGATGCCCAGCACCTTGAGGTGGCGCTGCAGGCCCATCCACTCAAAATCGCGATAGAACTCGCCAAAGTCGGCGCTGACCGGCAGGCCGGCCTTGCGCGCGCGCTCCCAGTAGCGGATCAGCCAGTCCAGCTGCTGCTCCTCGTCCCATTCGATATAGGCGTCGCGCCATAGCGAGACCGCGTCGTAGGTGATCGGGCCGATCACCGCGTCCTGGAAGTCGAGCACGCCCGGGTTGGCGCCGCCATCGAGCACCATCAGGTTGCGCGAGTGGAAATCGCGGTGCACGTAGACCTGCGGCTGCGCAAGGATATTGGTGAGTAGCGCTTCAGTCACTTCGCGCAGGTCCGCCTGCTGGGCCTCGGTCAGAGTGGCGCCCAGGTGCCTGGCCACATACCACTGCGGGAACAGGTCGAGCTCGCGCTGCAGCAGCGCGCGGTCGTAGGCCGGCAGTTCGCCGGGGCGGGTGGCGGCCTGGATGCGGACCAGCGCGGCGGCCGCGTCGGCGTACATGGCGTGGGCGGTGGAGTCATCGAGCCGCGACAGGTAGGTCTGGTTGCCAAGGTCGGCCAGCAGCAGGAAACCCTGCTCCAGGTCCTGCGCCAGCACGGTCGGCACGGTCACGCCGGCCGCGCCGAACAGCCCGCATACGTGGATGAACGGGCGGCAGTCCTCGTGCGCCGGCGGGGCGTCCATCACGATGGCGGTGGGATGCGCCGGATGGCCGGTGCTGACGCGGAAATAGCGCCGGAAGCTGGCGTCGGCCGAGGCGGGGGCGCAGGAATCGGGATCGGCGGACCAGGTCGGGCCAAGTCCGGATACCCAGGCCTTGAGCTGGTCCAGGCGCGGGTCGTGGGGGAGAGCTGCCATACAGATACGTGTGGGGAACGGGCGCAGAGTGGAAACGTAAATGAAACCGAAAGTAAGCGGGAAGGCGACCCTAGGTTGCCCCGTATAATACCCGACCAGACCCGGGCGCCGGGCGGCCCCCGGGTGGGGCCATTCGGTGCCCCGCAGCCTGCTCCGGCGGGGGCTGGCGGCTTGCAGGCGGGCCGCAGCCGACGCCGAGACTGACAACCCGTGCGAATGACCGAACAACGACGATCACCGAACAACAGGGCCTTGCCTTCGCCTGCCCCAACCAGCGTTCCTGCCCGAGCCAGGCGCGCCGGCGGCCTGCACGCGGGCGCGCTGCGGCCGCTGGTGCTGGCCATGGCCAGCCTGTCGGCCGGCGCACACGCGCAGATGTCCGGTTCGGCGATCCCCGATCTCGACCAGGTCGAGCCGGTGTTCGAAGCCGCGCCGAAAGCGCCGCCGCTTCCGGTGGAATCCGGCGAACTGGTGCCGCGGCTTGCCGAACCCGGCAAACAGTCTGACGCCGGCTCCGACGCCCCGACCTTTATCGAGGCCGACCGCATGACCGGCTACAGCGAGCGCGGCGTCGAGCTGGAAGGCCATGCCGAGCTGCGCCGTGACGGCGGTGCGATCAAGGGCGACAAGCTGACCTACGACCAGGACACCGACGAAGCCTTTGCTCAGGGCAATGTGCGCATGTCGCGCAGCGGCACGCTGGCGGTCGGTCCCGAGGCGCGGATGAAGGTCGAGGCCAACGAAGGCTATATGCTGTCGCCGGACTATTATTTCCAGCAGACCGGCGGCTCGGGCAAGGCCGAGCGCATCGACTTCCTGGACAAGGACCGCAGCACCGCCAGGCACGCGTCATACACCACCTGTTCGCCGGACAACGCCGACTGGTATTTCAGCGCGAACCGGATCGACCTGGACAACGACCGCCAGGTGGGCGTGGCCTACGGCGGCGTGCTGAATTTCTTCGGCGTGCCGATCGCTGCGGCGCCGGCGTTCAGCTTTCCGCTGAACGACGACCGCCGCAGCGGTTTCCTGCCGCCGCTGATGGGCTACAGTTCGCGTGCGGGCTTCGACCTGACCACGCCGTACTACGTCAATATTGCGCCAAACCGCGACCTGACCATCTATCCGCGGCTGATGACGGAGCGCGGCTTGCAGCTTGGCGGCGAGTATCGCTACCTTGGCCAGGGCTACTCCGGACGCTTGCGCGCTGAGTTCCTGCCCGACGACAAGAAGACCAACTCGAATCGCTGGGCCTACTCGTTCCAGCACAACCAGAACCTGGCCAAGGGTCTCAATGCCTACCTGAACCTGAACCGGGTGTCCGACGATCAGTATCCGGACGACTTCAACCGCAGCGTGGCGCAATCGACGCTGCGCCAGTACGCGCAGGAAGGCGGCGTTACCTACAACTGGCAGGATTTCACGGTACTCGCGCGGGTGCAGAAGTTCCAGACCCTGCGTCCAAGCGAACCGTCATACGAGCGCGTGCCGCAGCTCAACGGCAAGTACATCCGCTATGACCTGGGCGGCTTCGACGTGCAGGTGGAAGCGGACTACACGCGCTTCCGCATTCCGCTGACGTCCACCGGCTTCCAGCAGCCGCAGGGCGAGCGCATGTTTATCCAGCCGAGCATCAGCTACCCGATCGTGCGGGCGGGCTGGTACGTGACGCCGAAGGTTAGCTTCAATGCGGCGCAGTACCAGATGGAGGCGGCCACCAACACGCCGACCGCGCAGAATAATTTCTCGCGCGCGCTGCCGACTGTCAGCCTGGATTCTGGCATGACTTTTGAGCGCGACGCGCCAACCATCAGCCGCCTGTTTGGCGTGAACTATGTGCAGACGCTGGAGCCGCGCCTGTTCTACGTGTACACGCCGTTCCACGACCAGAGCCAGTTCCCGCTGTTCGACACGGTGCAAGCGGATTTCGGATACGGAACCATCTTTACCGAAAATCCGTTCTCTGGCTACGACCGCGTCGCCGACAACAACAAGCTGACCGGCGGCCTGACCACGCGCCTGATCGAAGCCGACACCGGAATCGAGCGCTTCCGCGGCACCATCGCGCAGCGCTACGACTTCACCGGCCAGCGCGTGCAGATCAACGGCACGCTGGCGGATCCCAAGGCGGGTTTCTCGGATCTGCTGGCGGCCACCACCATCCAGATGTTCCGCGGCTATTACCTGGACGCGGGGGTGCAGTACAACCCGGACAGCGACCGGATCAACTACGGCAACGTGGCGGTCTCTTACCGGCCCGAGTCGCGCAAGGTGATTAACGCAGGCTACCGCTACCGCCGCCCGACCTCGGTGACCGACAACACCGCGATCGACCAGTTCGAGGTGTCAAGCCAGTGGCCGATCACGCGCCGTGCCTACGGCATCGCACGCTTTGCCTTCGACCTGGCCGCAAGCCAGATGGTCGATGCGCTGGCCGGCGTCGAGTACGCCGCCGACTGCTGGGTCGGCCGCGTGGTCTACCAGCGCTTCCGCAACACCACGCAAGGCTACACCGGGCGGGTCTTCCTGCAGGTGGAGTTCCGTGGCCTTTCCAAGATCGGTTCCAACCCGTTGAACATCCTGCGCCTGAACGTGCCCGGCTATGAGCCCGTGTCGGCCAAGCCGGTGCCGACGACCCGGTTCGATCACTATGAATGACGGATTACGATGAAACGTCAAGAATTCGCCGTGTTTTCCTTTCTCCTGACGTCCTGGCATCGCTTGCTGCTGCCGGCCGTGCTGGCCGCCATGACGGTGCCGGCTGCCGCGCAGCTCAAGGCGCCCGGGACGGCGCCGCGCTCCAGTGGCATCTTCGTGCCGCAGGCGTCTGACGTCGCGGCGCCGTCGAGCCAGCCCAAGCTGGGCGTGCCCCAGGCCGGCGGCCAGAAGCGTTCGCAACTGGTCGACGAAGTGGTGGCAGTCGTCAACAACAGCGTGATCACGCGGCGCGAGCTGCTCGACCGTGCCGACGAGATCGAAGGCCAGCTGCGTGCCGCCGGCCGCCCGGTGCCCGCGCGCGCCGACCTGCTGGGCGAGGTGCTCGAGCGCCTCGTAATGGAGCGCGTGCAGACCCAGGCCGCACAGGAGGCCGGCATCCGCGTGACCGACCAGGAAATCGACCGCGCCATCGAATCGGTGGCACAGCAGAACCGGCTGAACGCGACCGAGTTGCGCCGCCGCGTCGAGGCCAGTGGCATGACCTGGACCAAGTACCGCGAGGAACTGCGCAAGCAGGTACAGGTGATCCGCCTGCGCGAGCGCGAGGTCGATTCCAAGGTGCAGGTCTACGACGGCGAGATCGACAACTACCTGGCGGCGCGCGGCGGCCAGGGCGCCGCCAGCGGCCCGACCGAATACAACGTGGCGCAGATCCTCGTGCGCGTGCCCGAGAATGCCTCGGACGCACAGAAGCAGGCGCAGCGCGCCAAGGCCGAAGGGCTGCTCAAGCAGGCCCAGGGCGGTGCCGACTTCGCGCAGCTGGCGCAGGCCAATTCCGAGGGCCCCGAGGCGGCCCAGGGCGGCGCGATGGGCTTCCGCGAGATCGGCCGCCTGCCGGCACTGTTCGCCAACGCCGTGGTCGACCTGCAGGCTGGCGGGGTGGCGCCGCAGGTGGTGGAAAGCGCGGCGGGCTTCCATGTGGTCAAGCTGGTGGCCAAGCGCGCGGCGCCGGCATCCAGCCCGGCCGCGGCCTCGAAGATCACCCAGACCCAGGTGCGCCACATCCTGATCCGCACCGGCCCCAACATGCCCGAAGCCGAGGCGCGCCGCCAGCTCAGCACGCTGCGCGACCGCATCACCCACGGCGGCGATTTTGCCGACGCGGCCAAGCGTTTCTCGCAGGACGGCTCGGCGCAGAACGGCGGCGACCTCGGCTGGGTCTCGCCGGGCGAGCTGGTGCCCGAGTTCGAGCAGGCGATGAGCCGCCTGCGCCCGAACGAGATCTCGGAGCCGGTGGTCACGCAGTTCGGCGTGCACCTGATCCAGGTGCTCAACCGGCGCGAGACCGAGATGTCGCCCGAGAAGCAGCGCGACTTCGCCCGTGCCGAAGTCCGCGAACAGAAGCTGCGCGCAGCCTATGATGACTGGGTGCGCCAGCTGCGCTCGCAGGCGTACGTGGAGTACCGGGTCAACCGGCAGCGCTGAAGCGCCGGTCCCCGATCCGCTGACCTGACATGCCCGACCCGCTAGCCCTTGCCATCTCGACCGGAGAACCCGCCGGCATCGGTCCAGATATCACCATCGGGGCGTTGCTGCAGCTGGCGGGCGCCAACAATGGCGTCGGCGGCGGGCAATACCGCTTCCATGTGCTGGGCGATGCCCGCCTGCTGGCCGATCGCGCCGCGGCGCTGGGCGCCACGCACGCCTGGGAGCGGCGCATTGCCGACGGCGACGTGGTGGTCGAGGACATACCGCTGGCGGTCGCGTGCGAGGCCGGGCGGCTCGACGCGCGCAACGGCCCCTATGTGCTGAAGCTGCTCGATGCCGCCATCCGCGGCTGCCGCGCGCGCGGCAAGGCCGCGCCCCGGTATGCCGCAATGATCACGGCGCCGGTGCAGAAGAGCACTATCAACGACGCCGGCGTCCCCTTCACCGGCCATACCGAATACCTGGCCGAGAGCGCCCGCGTGCCGCGCGTGGTGATGATGCTGGCCGGCCCGCAGCCCGCGCACGACGGCGCCATGCTGCGCGTGGCGCTGGCCACCACCCATCTGCCGCTGCGCGCGGTGCCCGATGCGCTGTCGGTGCCGCTGCTGGTGCAGACGCTGTCGATCATCGATGCCGACCTGCGCCGCTACTTCGGCATCTCGCGGCCGCGCATCCTGGTCACGGGCCTGAACCCGCACGCCGGCGAAAGCGGCCATATGGGCCGCGAAGAGATCGACATCATCACGCCCGCGCTGGCGCAGGCCAAAGATGCCGGCATCGACGCGCGCGGACCCTTTCCGGCCGACACGCTGTTCCAGCCGCGCCACCTGCGCGATGCCGACTGCGTGCTGGCGATGTACCATGACCAGGGGCTGGCGCCACTGAAATACGGCACCTTCGGCCACGGCGTGAATATCACGCTGGGGCTGCCCTTTATCCGCACCTCGGTGGACCATGGCACCGCGCTTGACCTTGCCGGCACCGGCCAGGCCGAACACGGCAGCATGATCGAGGCCATCCGCAGTGCGGTCACCATGGCCGGCCACGCCAATGGCCGGCGCCCTGGCAGCAACGGTGCCACGGGCAGCCATCCTGGCCACACCCATTCCGGCCTGCAGCCGCCATGCTGAAGCTGGACGAATAACCCATGCGTTCAAACGTGCACCAGGGCCATGTGGCCCGCAAACGATTCGGGCAGAACTTCCTGGTCGACGACACCATCATCCACGGCATCGTCAATGCCATCAGCCCGCAGGCCGACGACGTGCTGGTCGAGATCGGCCCCGGCCTGGGCGCGCTGACCGACCCGCTGCTCGAACGGATCCCGCAGATGCAGGTGGTTGAGCTGGATCGCGATCTGGTCGAGCGCCTGCGCCGCCGCTATGGCGAGCGCCTGCAGGTCCACGCCGGCGATGCGCTGGCGTTCGATTTCGACAAGCTCGCCGTGCCCGGCCGCCCGCTGCGCATCGTCGGCAACCTGCCGTACAACATCTCCAGCCCGCTGCTGTTCCACCTGATGGATTTCGCCGACCACGTGCGCGACCAGCACTTCATGCTGCAGAAAGAGGTGGTGGAGCGCATGGTGGCCGAACCCGGCAGCAAGGCCTTCGGCCGGCTCTCGATCATGCTGCAGGTGCGCTACTACATGGAACACGTGCTGGACGTACCGCCGGGCGCCTTCAATCCGCCGCCCAAGGTCGATTCCGCCGTGGTCCGCATGATCCCGTGGCCGCGCCACAGCGACGGCCGGCTGCGTTCGCCGCATGCCGATTGCGACATCACCGTGCTGGGCGACGTGGTCACTGCAGCGTTCTCGCAGCGGCGCAAGGTGCTGCGCAACACGCTCTCGTTCCTGCGCGACCAGGTCGACTTCGATGCGATGGGCTTCGACCTCGGCCGCCGCGCCGAGGAAGTGCCCGTCGGCGAATATGTCGAACTGGCCCGGCGCCTCGGTGGTACGCCATCCGGCCGGGCCGGACAGGCCGCCTGAGGCCCGCGCATCCCGATTCCCGAATTTCCCGCGACTATTTCGTGCAAGACCGTCCCATGACAGCCCAGACCCAAACCAACCGGCGTCCCGTGATCCTGACCGGCGACCGTCCCACCGGCCCGCTGCACCTTGGCCACTATGTCGGCTCGCTGAAGAGCCGCGTGACGCTGCAGGACACGCATGAGCAATACGTGCTGCTGGCCGACACCCAGGCCATGACCGACAACGCGCACGATCCCGACAAGGTGCGCCGCAACGTGCTGGAAGTGGCGCTGGACTACCTGGCCGTGGGCATCGACCCGGCCAAGACCACCATCACCGTGCAGTCGCACCTGCCGGCGCTGGCCGAGCTGACGCTGATGTACCTGAACTTCGTCACGGTGGCGCGGCTCGAGCGCAACCCGACCATCAAGGAAGAGATCCAGGCGCGTGGCTTTGGCCGCGACATCCCGGCCGGCTTCCTGTGCTACCCGGCATCGCAGGCCGCGGACATCACTGCCTTCAAGGCCCACGTGGTGCCGGTGGGCGAAGACCAGGCGCCGCTGATCGAGCAGACCAACGAGATCGTGCGCCGCATCAACCACCAGGTCGGCCGCGAAGTGCTGCCCGAATGCAAGGCCCTGATCCCCGAGTTCGGCCGCCTGCCTGGCGTCGACGGCAAGGCCAAGATGAGCAAGTCGCTGGGCAACGCGATCGCGCTGGGGGCTTCGCCCGAGCAGATCAAGGCTGCGGTGCACAGCATGTACACCGACCCCAACCACCTGCGCGTGTCGGACCCGGGCCAGGTCGAGGGCAACGTGGTGTTCACCTACCTGGATGCGTTCGACCCCAACACCGAGGAAGTCAAGGCGCTGAAGGAGCACTACCAGAAGGGCGGTCTGGGCGACATGGTGCTCAAGCGCCGCGTCGAGGGCATCCTGCAGGACATGCTGGCCCCGATCCGCGCGCGCCGCGAAGAACTGGCCAAGGATCCGGACTATGTGTTCGACATCCTGCGCCAGGGCACCGCGAAGGCACGCGCACTGACCCAGCAGACGCTGGACGAAGTGCGCGACGCGCTCGGCATGTTCTCGTTCGAGGCACGCCGCTGAGCGTCAGGCAGGGGCGGCTCCGGCCGCCGCAGTATTGCGCTTGCCGCGCCGCTCAGGCGCGGCGATTGACCAGCACGATGCCGGCCAGCACCAGGAGTGCCGCCACGGCAAAGCGCGGGCCCACCGCGTCGTGCATCAGCACGACGCCGAAGGCGACCCCGAACAGCGGCGTCAGGAAGGAAAATACCGACAGCCGCGACGCCAGGTAGCGCCGCAGCAGCCAGAACCAGGTCAGGTAGCTGGCAAACGCGATCAGCACTGACTGGTAGAACAGGCTCGCCAGCACCACCCCGTCGATCTGCACGGTTGCGGTCTGGCCGGCGGCCACGGCCATCGCCAGCAGCATCACCGCGGACACCGCCAACTGGTACAGCAGGGTCTTGCTGGCCGGGGCGCTGGCCAGCGGGCTGGCGCGCACCACCAAGGTGGTGGCGGCCCACAGTGCGCCGGCGAGGATGCCAAGCGCATCGCCCGGCAGCGTGCTGCCCTGCGCCGACGGCGCGGCAATGCCATCGGCAAAGGCCAGCGCCATGCCCGCGAACGCGAGCGCCACGCCCAGCCATTGCCCCGTGTGCAAGCGCTCGCCCGGCACCACGAAATGCAGGCCCAGCGCGGTGAAGATCGGTGCGGTGTACAGGAACACCGCCATGCGCGAGGCCGTGGTGTGTCCCAGCCCGACGAAGATGCAGAAGAACTCCGCGCCGAACAGCAGCCCGGCCAGCAAGCCGGCGTTCAGCGTGCCGTCGCGCCGCCACAGCGGCGTGCCGCGCCAGGCGGCAAAGCCGAACACCAGCAACGCCGCCACCGCCGAGCGCACGCCGGCCTGCAGCACCGCGCCCATCAGCGGCGTGGTGACCTTGATCACCACCTGCTGCAGGCCCCAGGCGGCGCACAGCACCACCATCAGGCCCACGGCGATGCCGTCGAGCGGCTGCCGGGTCAGGGCTTGCGTGCTCATCGCCAGCGTCCGTCAGGGACGCCTGGCGTCGCGGGTCGAATGGCGCTCGATCAGTTCGATCTTGTAGCCGTCCGGGTCTTCGACAAAGGCGATCACGGTGGTGCCGCCCTTGACCGGGCCGGCTTCGCGCGTGACTTTGCCGCCGGCGGCGCGGATGCGCTCGCAGGCGGCCGCGGCATCGTCGGTCTCCAGCGCGACATGGCCGTAGGCCGTGCCCAGGTCATACTGGTCGACGCCGTAGTTGTAGGTCAGCTCCAGCACCGCGGTCTCGCTCTCGGGGCCGTAGCCGACGAAGGCGAGGCGGTACTTGTACTCAGGGTTGTCGCTCTGGCGCAGCAGCTGCATGCCGAGCACGCGGGTATAGAAATCGATGGAGCGCTGCATGTCGCCGACGCGCAGCATGGTGTGGAGGAGTCGCATTTGAGGGCCTTCAACTGTTTTAGGTATAGGAAGGCGCCATTTTAGTGCGTTTGGCCGAAACGTACCGGCCCGCTCCCACCCGCTCAGAAAGTCGGCAACAGCTCGGGCGGGTGTGCCCGCAGTTGCGCGCGCGCATCGCGGAACTCGGGGAAGATCGATTCCACGGTCTGCCAGAAGCGCGGGCCGTGGTTCATTTCCTTCAGGTGCGCCAGCTCGTGCGCGGCGACATAGTCGATCATCGACAGCGGGAAATGCATCAGGCGCCAGTTCAGCCGGATCTTGCCGTCGGCGGTGCAGCTGCCCCAGCGCGTGGCGGCCGAGGTCAGCGCAAAGCCGGTGTGGCGCACGCCCAGCTTGTCGGCGTAGATATCGAGGCGTTCGGCCAGCAGCCGGCGCGCCTGCTGCTGCAGCCAGCCCTGCACGCGGTCCTTGATCTGCTGCTCGTCGGCATGGCCCGGCAGCGCCAGGTGCAGCACGCGGCGGTCGGCATCGAACAGCAGCGCGCCGAGCGGCGACTCCAGCGACAGCGTCAGCGGCTGCCCCAGGAAGGGCAGGCTGGCGCCGTCGCGCCATTGCACCGTGGGCAGGATGCGGCGCGACTCGCGGTGGCGCCACTCGCCCAGCTTGTTGAAGATCCAGCGCTGTTTTTCCAGGATGGCCGACTCGATGTCCGCCAGCGTGACCCAGCGCGGCGCCGTGATCGACAGGCCGCGGTCGTCGATGGTGAAGCCGATGGTGCGGCGCGCCGAGCGCTTGAGCGTGTAGTGCAGCGGCCGTTCGCCGATACGCAGCAGGCGTGCATTGGGTTGCGGCACCGGCCAGGCGGGCTGCTGCGGCGGCTCCGGCGCCTGGGCGGACTCCGCCAGCGGCAGCTCCAGCTGCGCGCCGTCGGCGTCGGTGGCGGGTCGCAGCAGCTTCATGCGGCGGGCCCGCCCGGGGCCGCGCTCCGGTAGCTCTGCGGATCGATGCGGCGCATATCGCGCTCGATCCATTCCGCCACCTCCTGGTTGAGCTGGTCCGCGGTCTTGTTGGCCGAGGCGATCGCCGGGCCAACCGAGATCGTCACCATGCCCGGGTGCTTCAGGAACGAATTGCGCGGCCACACCCGGCCCGAGTTGACCGCCATCGGCAGCACCCAGGCGCCGGTTTCCACCGCCAGGCGCGCACCGCCGCTCTTGTAGCGGGCCTTCTCCAGGCCCGAAGGCGTGCGCGTGCCTTCCGGGAACATGATGATCCAGGCGCCTTCGGCCAGCCGCTCGCGGCCCTGACGCGCGGCCGAGGCGAAGGCGCGGGTGCCTTCCTTGCGGTTGATATGGACCATCTTCAGCATGCCCAGCGCCCAGCCGAAGAACGGCACCAGCAGCAGCTCGCGCTTGAACACGAAGCACAGCGGCTTGGGCATCAGCGCCACGTAGGCCACGGTTTCCCAGGCTGACTGGTGCTTGGACAGCAGCACCACAGGCTTGTCGAGCATCACGTCCATATGCTCATGGCCTTCAATGCGGTACTGGATGCCGCAGATGCCGCGCGCGGCCCAGATCACCAGCAGGGGCCAGCCGCGCACGAAGCGGAAGCGCTGGTCGGCATTCATGAACGGGAACACCAGGAAGCAGGCGCAAGCGTACGGCGGCGTCAGCACCAGCAGGTACAGCGCAAACAACAGGGAACGGAGAAACGTCATGCGGGGGGGCGGGGGTGCGAATAGGGAATGGATGCGGGCGGTCAGCCGGCGCTATGAGTGGGTGGGCGCTGTGCGCCGCCGTTGCCGGTCAGCCAGCGCGCAAACGCGAGCAGGTCGTCGTGCACTTGCGTGCCCGGCGGCAGGGCGCCCTGGTCGAGGGTCTTCTGGCCCTTGCCGCTGCGTACCAGGTGCGGCGCGCAACCGACCGCCACGCCGGCTTCCAGGTCGCGCAGCGAATCGCCAACGATGGGCACGCCGCGGAGCTCGATGCCGAAGCGCTCGCTGATCTGCTCCAGCATGCCGGGCTTGGGCTTGCGGCAGTCGCAGCCGTCCGCGGCGGTATGGGGGCAGAAGAACACCGCGTCGACGCGCCCGCCCAGGCGCGCGAGCAACGTGTGCATCTTCTCGTGCATGGCGTTGAGCGCGCTCATCTCGAACAGCCCGCGGCCGATGCCGGACTGGTTGCTGGCGAGGACCACGCGGTAGCCGGCCTGGTTCAGCGCGGCGATGGCCTCCAGGCTGCCGTCGATCGGCACCCATTCATCGGGCGTCTTGATGAACTGGTCGCTGTCGAGGTTGACCACCCCGTCGCGGTCCAGGATGACAAACTTGGGCGGCGTCTGCGGCATGTGCGGCTCCGGTGGCTGAGATCAGGCGGCCAGCTTGGAGATGTCGGCCACGCGGTTGGCCATCGCGTGCAGCGAAGCCAGCAGCGCCAGGCGGTTGGCGCGCAGCTGCGCATCCTCGGCCATCACCATCACATCATTGAAGAAGCGGTCGACGGCATCGCGCAGCTGGGCCAGGTCGCGCAGCGCGGCGGTGAAATCGCCGCTGGCGAAGGCGGCTTCCACGGCCGGGCGCACGCGCTCGATGGCGGCGTGCAGCGCGCCTTCGGCCTCTTCCCGGAACAGCGCCGGATCGACCGCGCCGACCGGTTCGGTGTTCTTGCGCAGGATGTTGGTGATGCGCTTGTTGGCGGCGGCCAGGGCCTCGGCCTCGGGCAGCGCGGCAAAGGTGCGCACGGCTTCCATGCGGCCCAGGATGTCGTGCAGCTGGTCCGGGCGCAGGCTGACCACGGCCTCGACTTCGTTGGTGGTGTAGCCCTTGTCCTTCAGGTAGCCGCGCACGCGGTCGTACAGGAAGTCGGCGATTGCGTCGGGTGCCGGCTTGACTGCAGCGATGCCGGCAAAGGCCTGTTGCGTCAGCGCCAGCAGCGACGACAGCGACAGCGCCAGCGGCTTTTCGATCAGCATGCGCAGGATGCCCAGCGCATGGCGGCGCAGCGCGAACGGATCCTTCTCGCCGGTGGGCTGCAGGCCGATGCCCCAGATCCCGACCAGGGTCTCGAGCTTGTCGGCCAGCGCCACGGCGGTGCTGACCGCGCCTGCGGGCAGCGCATCGCCGGCAAACCGCGGACGGTAGTGTTCGGAGCAGGCCAGTGCCACGTCTTCGGCTTCGTCGTCGTGGCGGGCATAGTACGTGCCCATGGTGCCCTGCAGCTCGGGGAACTCGCCGACCATGTCGGTCAGCAGGTCGGCCTTGGCCAGTTCGGCGCCGCGCATCGCGGCGGCCTTGTCGGTCGGCACGCCGCTGCCGTTGAGGGCGTCAGCGATATGGCCGGCGATCTGCTGCAGGCGCTGCACGCGGTCCAGCTGGGTGCCGATCTTGTTGTGGTAGACCACGCTGGCCAGCTGCGGCACGCGCGACGCCAGCGTCTTCTTGCGGTCCTGGTCGAAGAAGAACTTGGCATCGGCCAGGCGCGGGCGCACCACGCGCTCGTTGCCGGTGATGATCGACTGCGGCGTCTCGGTGGCCAGGTTCGACACGATCAGGAAGCGGTTGCGCAGGTGGCCGTCGGCATCGGTCAGCGCAAAGTACTTCTGGTTGGTCTGCATGGTCAGGATCAGGCATTCCTGCGGCACCGCCAGGAAGGCTTCCTCGAAATGGCAGGCATAGACCACCGGCCATTCCACCAGCGAATTGACTTCATCGAGCAGCGACTCGGGCATGATCACCTGGTCGGCGCCGGCTTCCTTGAGCAGCGCGGCGCGCATGCGCTCGCGGCGCTCGGCGTAGCTGGCGACCACGTGGCCGGCGGATTCCAGCCGCTGCGCATAATCATTGGCATGCGCGATCTCGATCACGCCATGCGACAGGAAGCGGTGGCCCTGGGTCAGGTTGCTGGCCTGCAGCCCCAGCAGCGTCACCGGCAGGATCTCGGCGCCGAACAGTGCGATCAGGCTGTGCGCCGGGCGCACGAAATGCACGGTGCTGCCGTCCGGGCGCTGGTAGCTCATGACCTTGGGGATCGGCAGCTTCGCAATGGTGTCTTCCAGCGCTGCCTGCACCGCGGCAGCCAGTTCGGCGCCGCGCGCGGTATAGCGGTAGAAGAAGGCCTCGGCCTTGCCGTCGGAGGCGCGCTCCAGCGACTGCCAGTCGATCTCGGCAACGCCGACCGACTTGGCCAGCGCAGCCAGCTTCTTGGCCAGCGGCGCGGTGGGCTCGCCGTTGGCGTCCAGCGCCACCGACAGCGGCAGGACCTTCTCGCGCTGCTCGCGGTCCGGCGCGCTGCGGCGCACGCCCGACACCAGCGCGGCCAGGCGGCGCGGGGTGGCGAACGGCGTCACGGTGGCGCCCGGCTCAAGCAGGTCGCGCTCGCCCAGGCCGGCGAACAGGCCCTGCGCGAAGGCGTCGCCCAGGCGCGCCAGCGCCTTGGGTGGCAGCTCTTCGGTGAACAGTTCGATCAGCAGCGAGTCGGTCATGGGTTGCGACATGAATCGTATCCAACAGGTTGTAGCGCGCGCCGCTTGTCAGCAGCGCGGCGAAAGATTAGGTTCCACTCCGGACAGCAGCCACAGGCCGTTCTGTTGCCGGAATTGCAGCGTGGTGTAGGCGCATTGCGCGGCCGCCGCGGCGCTGGCCGCGCCGTTGCTGCCGCCGCGGCTGCCTGCAGCCGGGAAGCGTGCGTCGATGCGGCGCAGGCGCTTGTCGTAGCGGATCTCGTCGATGCGCCCGCCCACCCAGAAATCGATCTTCGGCGGCAGCTGCGCCGCCGAATAGTAAGTCTTGACCGTGCGGCGGGTGCGGCCGTTGCGGGTCTCCATCTCCACCCACGTCAGCGGGTAGCGGATCGCGCTTTCATAGGCGCGCAGCGGCACGCGGTGCCACCCCAGGTCGCGCTGGCCGGACAGGTCGCACGAGAACGAGCGCACCAGCTGCGCCCACTGGTCGAGCGCGTTCAGCGACGGGCGCCATTGGCGCGCCATGGCCAGCTGCAGCGCCTGCGGATCGGCCTCGCACACATTGCTCAGTTCGGCCGGCAGCATCAGCACCTGCGCGCTGGGTGCCGCCTGCGCGCGCGCGCCGATGGCATTGCCGGCGGCGGCGAGCGCGGCGATCGCCATGGCGCAGCACAGCGCGCTGCGCGCCAGTTGCGTCATGCCCGGGCTCCGCCGTTGCCGCACATCGGGAAGCCGAGGGCCTCGCGCGAGTCGTAGTAGGCCTGCGCCACCTGGCGCGACAGGTTGCGGATGCGGCCGATATACGCCGCGCGCTCGGTCACCGAGATCGCGCCGCGCGCGTCCAGCAGGTTGAAGGTGTGGGCGGCCTTGAGCACCTGCTCGTAGGCGGGCAGCGCCAGGCGCGTGCCGGCGGCCTGGCCTTCCTCGGCGCCATCGCCGTTGCCCATCAGCCGCTTGGCTTCGCCTTCGTGCTCGGCGAAATGGCGGAACAGGATCTCGGTGTTGCTGTGCTCGAAGTTGTAGGTCGACTGCTCGACTTCGTTCTGGTGGTACACGTCGCCATAGGTCAGGCGGCGCGTCTCGCCGTTCTCGACCCACTCGGTCCAGATCAGGTCATAGACGTTCTCGACCTTCTGCAGGTACATCGCCAGGCGTTCGATGCCGTAGGTGATCTCGCCGGTGATGGGCTTGCAGTCGATCCCGCCCACCTGCTGGAAGTAGGTGAACTGCGTCACTTCCATGCCGTTGAGCCAGACTTCCCAGCCCAGGCCCCAGGCGCCCAGCGTGGGGTTCTCCCAGTCGTCCTCGACGAAGCGGATGTCGTTCTGCTTCAGGTCCAGGCCGAGCGCCTCGAGCGAGCCCAGGTACAGCTCCAGGATGTTCTCCGGCGCGGGCTTGAGCACCACCTGGTACTGGTAGTAGTGCTGCAGGCGGTTGGGGTTCTCGCCATAGCGGCCGTCCTTGGGGCGGCGCGACGGCTGCACGTAGGCGGCACGCCACGGCTCGGGGCCGAGCGCGCGCAGGAAGGTGTGTACGTGGGATGTGCCGGCGCCGACCTCCAGATCGATGGGTTGCAACAGCGCGCAGCCCTGCCGGTCCCAATAGGCCTGCAGGGTCAGAATCATTTGTTGGAAGGTCAGCATATGAAGACTAGGTAGAGGCACCCGGGCGCGGTCGCGGCGCCCGGCATGCAGGCCGCGCGGCGCGTGCCGGAGCCGGCGCATGCGGATTTTGCCAAACCCTGAATTCTATCGGCTTTTTGGCGAGGCGCCCCGTTTGGCGGGGCCGGCTAGGTCACGCACCGATGGTGGAGGATGTCCGCCAATGTCGGTCCTACGCAACGCATCGGGAAAATACCGAGGCGGATTTCAGGTTTGGCCGCTGCTGGCCGATAACGTTTTTGTATACAGTATGAGTAAGCAACCCGTTTCAGAGCGTTGCGACTGACAGTCCGTGCCGGCATGGCGGGCACGGCGGCTGCTGGCTGGCACCGCAGTAGCCGTTTGTCGGTAACTGATTATTGATGGGGACTTGGCATCATGGCACTTCTTTCTCGCAAACCTTACCTGGTCGCAATCGCGGTCATGATCGCCGCGGCCACCGTGTCCGTGGCGACCGGGCTGCTGAACTGAACCGGCTGGCGCCCACCTGAGGCGCCACCACCGGCACCGCAATCCAGCGCCGGACGGCGGCGGCGATCCCGCCGGGTCCGGTGCCTGCGCCAGCCTGTGCCTTCAGCCTGCACCGCGCAGCTTGCGCACACGCCAGGCAGCAAGCCCCAGCACCAGTGCAAACAGCGCCAGCACCGGCGCGTTCCCCCAGCGGATATAGGGCGTCAGCCCCTGCATGCCCTGCACCTCGGCCGCCAGCGTGCCGACCGTGAAGGTCGGCAGGCGTTGCTGCACCGAGCCGTCCGGACGCACCACCGCGGTCATGCCGGTATTGGTCGAGCGCAGCATCGGCCGGCGCGTTTCCAGTGCGCGCATGCGCGAGATCTGCAGGTGCTGGTCCAGCGCGATGGTGTCGCCGAACCATGCCAGGTTGGTCAGGTTGGCCAGGACATTGGCCGGCGCCGGCTGCTGGCGCAGCGTCTGCGCGATCTCCTCGCCGAACAGATCCTCGTAGCAGATATTGGGCGCCACGCGCACGCCGCGCACCGGCAGCGAGGCCTGGTCGAGCCCGCCGCGGCGGAAGTCGCCCAGCGGCATCTTCATCATGTCGACGAACCAGCGGAACCCCAGCGGGATGAATTCGCCGAACGGCACCAGGTGGTGCTTGTTGTAGCGGTACAGGCGTTCGGTCTCGGGGCCCAGGCCGAAGACGCTGTTGGTGAAGTCCACCGGCGAGTCGGCGCCGGCGGCGCCGAACAGCACCGTGGTGCCGCTGGCCAGCGCGTAGTCGCGCACCGCCACGGCCACGTCGACCGGCAGCTCCTGCAGGATGACCGGGAACGCGGTTTCCGGCGTGACCACGAGGTCGGCCGGCGCGGCGGTGATCATGTCGCGGTACAGCTCGATCGAGCGCTGGATGCCGGCGGGCTCGAACTTGATGTCCTGGGCCACGTTGCCTTGCAGCAGCCGCACCGACAGCGGCTTGCCGGCGGGCGTGGTCCAGGCCAGCGGCGCCAGCGCGGCGCCCGCGGCGGGCAGGGCCAGTGCCAGTGCCAGGGCGCCCAGCGCCCGGCCGCGCTCGCCGCGACCCAGCCCGCGTACTGCAGCCGCCAGCAGTGCCGCCACCGCGGCTGCCAGTGCGCCGATGCCGTACACGCCAAGCAGCGGCGCGAAGCCGGCCAGCGGGCCATCGGCATGGGCATATCCGCCCGACAGCCACGGGAAGCCGGTAAACACCACGCCGCGCAGCCATTCGGTGAGTCCCCAGGCAGCGCCGAAGGCCAGCGGCGCCAGCAGCGTGGCCCGGGGCAGGCGCGCCGCCAGCCGATGCCACAGCGCGCCGGCCAGTGTCGGGTAGAGCGACAGGAAGCCCGAGAACAGCACCACCGCGAGCGCGGCCATCCACGCCGGCATCTCGCCGTAGACGTGCATGCTGATATAGAGCCACCAGATGCCGGACAGGAACCAGCCCAGCCCGAAGGCATAGCCAGTGGCGGCGGCCAGGCGCGCGCGCGGCGCGTCGGCCATCAGCGCGGCCAGGCCGGCCAGCGACAGGATCTGCAGCCACCACCAGTCATGGGGGGCAAAGGCTTGCGTATGGGCGATGCCGAGCACGCCGGCCAGCAGCAGCCGCGCCATGGTCGCCGTGCGCGAATGCGCGCGCGTGCCAGGCACGCCCGCCGGGGCGGCGTCGGCAGCGGCGGCGCCGTTGAGGATCGGGGCGGAACGCTTCATGCGCCGGCCGCGCCCGCGTTGTCGCCGTTGGATTCCCGGTGCACCTGCAGCAGGTGCACCTGGCGCGCGTCGGCGCGCAGCACTTCGAAGCGGATCGGCGGCAGGGTGATGACCTCGCCGCGGTGGGGCACGTGGCCCACGTGGTTGGACAGCAGCCCGCCCACGGTATCGACATCGTGGTCGGAGAAGGCGGTGCCGAAGGCGTCGTTGAACTGGGCGATCTCGGTCAGGCCGTGCACGCGCCAGCTGCCGTCGGGCATCGGCAGGATATTGTCCTGGTCTTCGTCCAGGTCGAACTCATCCTCGATGTCGCCGACGATCTGCTCCAGCACGTCCTCGATCGTCACCAGGCCTGCCACGCCGCCATACTCGTCGACGACCATGGCGATATGGTTGCGGTTGATGCGGAAGTCGCGCAGCAGGATGTTCAGGCGCTTGGACTCGGGGATGAACACCGCCGGGCGCAGGGTCTCGCGCAGGTCGAAGGCGGGGTCGGTGTAGTAGCGCAGCAGGTCCTTGGCCAGCAGGATGCCGATGATGTTGTCACGGCTGCCTTCATAGACCGGGAAGCGCGAGTGCGCGGTCTGCTGCATGAAGGGGATGAACGCCTCCGGGGCATCCGCGATATTGACCATATCCATCTGCGCGCGCGGCACCATGATGTCGCTCGCGGTCAGTTCGGAGACCTGGAACACGCCCTCGATCATCGACAGCGAGTCGGCGTCGATCAGGTTGCGCTCATGCGCTTCCTGGAGCACTTCGAGCAATTCCGCGCGGGTGTCCGGCTCGGGGGAAATCAGGTCTGACAGGCGTTCGAGAAGCGATCTGGGCCGATCGGCCTGCTTCAGGTAAGCGGGCTTCGAACTGGGATAAGGGTCGTTCATTTCGCGGCGAGCGCGTGGTGGAGATCGTCTGAAGGATACACTAAAAGCTTGGCCGTCCCGTGACGGCGGGCGGTGGCCTGCGACAATATGTGCAGCAGGCGGCGCCCGGTCGGCGCCGCCCGTGAGAAAGGAATTACGCGGGGATCACGCGGTGCGATCGCCCTGGTAAGGGTCGGCGTAACCGAGCGCCTGCAGCGTTTCGGTCTCGATCGCCTCCATTTCCTCGGCCTCGGCGTCTTCCTCGTGCTCGTAGCCTTGCGCATGCAGCACGCCGTGCACGATCAGGTGCGCATAGTGCGCTTCCAGCGGCTTGCGCTGCTCGCGCGCCTCGGTTTCCACCACCGGGCAGCAAAGCACGATATCGCCCGTGACCGGGTCTTCCTCGTTCTCCGCATAGGCAAAGGTCAGCACATTGGTGGCGTAATCCTTGCCGCGATAGGTGCGGTTCAGCGTGCGGCCCTCTTCCTCATCGACGAAGCGGATGGTCAGCGCGGCGTCGGCATACAGCGCCGACTTGACCCAGGTCTCGATCTTGCGGCGCGGCGGCAGGCCGGCGCGCTTGCCGACGCCGTCGCCGTTCTGGATCTCGAGTTCGAGTCCGGGCGGGGTGGCCGGCGTGCCGGTGGTGGTGACCACCGGCGTGGCGGTCACGGCCACCGACAGCGAGTCATGGTTGTCCGGGCGCACCAGCAGGCCAGCCTGCTGGTTGGTGTCGGTGTGCTCGGCCAGCAGCGCGACCACGCCGTCGGCGGCCTGCGACAGGTCCAGCGTCAGGCTGCGGCCGTCGGGCAACTGCACGCGCAGCGCGTGCGCGGCGCTCTTGCGCGCGCGGCCGTCGCCGTCGAACAGGGTCAGGCTCACGGCGGAAGACTTGGATTTCTGGGATTTCAATTAAGCGTCCTTGTGCTGGGCGTGGTATTCGTCATAGGCATCGACGATGCGGGCCACCAGCGGATGGCGCACCACGTCGATGCTGGTAAAGCGGGTGCAGGCAATGCCGCGCACGTCGCGCAGCACGTGCAGCGCCTCCACCAGGCCGCTTTTCTGCCCCCTGGGCAGGTCGATCTGGGTGGTGTCGCCGGTGATCACCGCCTTGGAGCCGAAGCCGATGCGCGTGAGGAACATCTTCATCTGCTCGGGCGTGGTGTTCTGCGCCTCGTCCAGGATGATGAAGGCATGGTTCAGCGTGCGCCCGCGCATATAGGCCAGCGGCGCGATCTCGATCATCTGGCGCTCGAACATCTTCTGCGTGCGGTCGAAGCCAAGCAGGTCGTACAGCGCGTCATACAGCGGGCGCAGGTAGGGGTCGACCTTCTGCGCCAGGTCGCCAGGCAGGAAGCCCAGGCGCTCGCCGGCTTCCACCGCCGGGCGCGTCAGCACGATGCGCTTGACCGCGTCGCGCTCCAGCGCATCGACCGCGCACGCCACTGCCAGGTAGGTCTTGCCGGTGCCGGCCGGGCCGACACCCAGCGTCAGGTCGTGCGACAGGATATTGCGCAGGTAGTCGCGCTGCGCCACGGTGCGGCCCTGCAGGCCGGTGCGGCGCGTGTGCAGCACCGGCGATTCGTCGCCGATCTCGCGCTCTTCGACATTGTCGCCGTTGCCGGGCAGGTAGCTGCCATGCGCGGACAGCTGGCGCGTTTCCACCAGGCCCAGCTGCACGTCGTCGATCGACAGCGGCGTGCGCGCCTGGTTGTAGAAGCGCTCCAGCGCCGTTGCCGCATCCTGCGCGTTGCCGCCGCGCACCGTCATGCGGTGGCCACGGCGCTGGATGTTCACGTCCAGCGCCTGCTCGATCTGGCGCAGGTTCTCGTCGAGCGGCCCGCACAGGTTCTGCAGCCGGGTGTTGTCGTCCTTGGGGGCGACGAATTCTGCGGAAGGGATTTTCATCGGTAGGCGATGGCCTCGCTGGATGGTGCCTGGTTACTGCCGAACCACGATCTCGCCGCGCAGCGAGTGCGGGAAGGCCTGCGTGATGCTGACATCGACCAGCTGGCCGACCAGCCGGTCGCGGCCTGCCTGCGGCACGCCCGGCAGCGCAAAGTTGACCACGCGGTTGTTCTCGGTGCGCCCGTGCAGCTCGGTCGGATCCTTGCGCGCGGGGCCTTCCACCAGGATGCGCTGCACCGTGCCGACCATGTTCTGGCTGATGCGCTGCACGTTTTCCTCGATGGTGGCCTGCAGGCGCTGCAGCCGGCGCAGCTTGACCTCGTGCGGGGTGTCGTCGTGCAGGTTGGCAGCGGGCGTGCCCGGGCGGGGGCTGAAGATGAACGAGAACGAGGTGTCGTAGCCGATCTCTTCGATCATCGCCATCAGCTTCTCGAAGTCGGCATCGGTCTCGCCGGGGAAGCCGACGATAAAGTCCGAAGACATCGACATATCCGGGCGCAGCACGCGCAGCTTGCGGATGATGCTCTTGTACTCCAGCACGCTGTAGCCGCGCTTCATCGCCATCAGGATGCGGTCGGACGCATGCTGCACCGGCAGGTGCAGGTGGTTGACCAGCTTGTCGCAGCGGCCGTACAGCTCGACCAGGCGCGAGGTGAATTCCTTCGGGTGGCTGGTGGTGTAGCGGATGCGCTCGATGCCGGGGATCTCGGCCACGTACTCGATCAGCAGCGCAAAGTCGGCGATCTCGGTGGTGTCGCCCATCTTGCCGCGGTAGGCGTTGACGTTCTGGCCCAGCAGCGTGACTTCACGCACGCCCTGTTCGGCCAGGCCGGCGACTTCGGCCAGCACGTCCTCGAACGGGCGCGACACTTCCTCGCCGCGGGTATAGGGCACCACGCAGTAGCTGCAGTACTTGGAGCAGCCTTCCATGATCGAGACAAAGGCGCTCGGGCCTTCGACGCGTGCCGGCGGCAGGTGGTCGAACTTCTCGATCTCGGGGAAGGAGATATCCACCTGCGACTGGCCGGTGCGCTGGCGGCGCGCGATCAGGTCGGGCAGGCGGTGCAGCGTCTGCGGGCCGAACACCACGTCGACATAGGGTGCGCGCGAGACGATGCTGGCACCTTCCTGGCTGGCCACGCAGCCGCCCACGCCGATCACCAGGTCGGGTTTGACGGCCTTGAGCGCCTTCATCCGGCCCAGTTCCGAGAACACCTTCTCCTGCGCCTTCTCGCGCACCGAGCAGGTGTTGAACAGGATCACATCGGCGTCTTCGACGTTGTCGGTGGGTTCCAGCCCCTGGCTGGCGTTGAGGACGTCGACCATCTTGTCCGAGTCGTACTCGTTCATCTGGCAGCCGTACGTCTTGACGAAAACTTTCTTCATATGCCGATCTCAGTGGTTGACCTGGGGGCATCAGGATGTTGCAACAACACGGCCGGCGCGTGGGGCACGCTGGTCGCACTTCCGGGGGACTACGATTTCTTCTTCAGCGCCTTCTGTTCCGGCTCGCTCAGCACCCAGGCGGTCAGCAACTGGCCGTACAGGTCCAGCTTGTACCGCACCGGCAGCTTCTGGCCCGCCACCGCGGCACTGGCCAGCAACTGGTTGTCGGAGCCGAACAGGCGCAGGCCCGGCGCCACGCCGACGGTCTTGCCGTCGAGCGTGGCCGTCTGCGGGGCACCGGCAGACGGCGTGGCGATAACGAGCCTGGCCGCCTGCGCATCGTCCGGGATCGCCCGCACCGGCTGGGCCATCGCGCTTGCCGCACCGAGCAGCAGGGCGGCGGCGCAGGCCAGCGCTGGCAACAGCCTGCGGGCGCGCCCGGGTTGAACAGACTCCGGCGCCTCGCGGCGCGCATCACGACCTGCTGGCATGGGGGAGAACTCCGACAAATGGGACGACGCGTTGGCGGGAATGGCCCAAAGGCGGGCGCAACCCGGCATTTTACCCCGCTGGCGGCCTGGCCGGGTCGGCGATGCGGCGGGGCTCAGAACAGGCAGGATGCCTCTTGCAGCACACGCTGCTTGGACACCGTGCCCATCAGTTCGCGGCCGGCGCTGTCGCGCACCAGCGGGATGCGGTTGATGCCGTGCTCGGCAAACACCGCCAGGGCGTCGCGCAGGCGCGAATCCGGCGTCAGCGCGGGGAAGTCGCGCTCGGCCAGCGCCAGCACGTCGTCCGCGGCGCCCTCGCGCTGGGCGCGCTGCAGCGCATGGATTGACAGCGCGCCCAGCAGGCGGCCATCCGCTTCGACCAGATAGAGGTAGCGCGTGCCGGTCTCGGCAAACTTGTCGGCTGCGGCCGACAGGGTGGCGTTGGGGTCGAGCACGGTATCGGTCGGGTCGCACAGGCCCGCCAGCGTCAGCGTGCGGGCGTGTTCGGCCGCGGCCGAGGCCTGCGCGCGCTCGGCGATCACGCTGTACAGCGACAGCGTCTGGCAGCGTGACGCGGTGTAGTACGCCGCCACTGCGCCGATCATCGACGGCAGCAGCAGCGCGGGCGCCAGCGTCATCTCGAACACCATCAACACCGACATCAGCGGCGCCTGGCTGGTGGCCGCCAGGAACGCGCTCATGCCCACCAGCGGCAGCAGCGGCGCCGCAGCGGCCGCCGTGCCCTGCATGCCGATGGCCAGCAACTGCCCGAGCGCCGCCCCCACGAACAGCGACGGCGTGAACACGCCGCCGACCGCCCCCGAGCCCATGCTGATCACCGTAGCCACCAGCTTGGCCAGCAGCACGCCGGCCACCGGCACGCTCAGCGGCTGCTCCTGCAGGATGGTCTGGATGGTGGAATAGCCGTTGCCAACCACCTCGGGCACCGCCATCGCGAGCACGCCGACCAGCGCCCCGCCCAGCGTCAGCCGGGCCACCGGGCCGCCAGGCATCGCTGCAAAGCGGCTGCGCGCAAAGCCCGCCGCACGCATGAACAGCGCGCCCGCAATGCCGGCGGCCACGCCCAGCGCGGCCGCGGCCAGCAGGATGTGCGGGCGCAGGTCGGGGGCGATATCCAGGCCCGGGTAGAGCGGCTGCAGGCCGCCGTGCCACTGGCTGACCATGGCACCGGCCACCGAAGCCAGGAAGAGCGGCATCAGGCGCTGCACCGCGAGCGCCCCGAACACCACTTCGGCAACGAAGACGGCAGCGGAGAAGGGGGTGTGATAAACGGTGGCAAGGCCCGCCGCGGCCCCGCAGGCGGTCAGCATGCGGCGCATGTTCGAGCCGCCGCCGCGTTCCAGCCGGGTCGACGGGAACAGCGAGCCGCACAGCGCCGCCAGCTGGATCATCGCGCCTTCCTTGCCGACCGAGCTGCCGCTGACGATCGAGAAAAACGACGAGAGCGCGCGCAGCAAGGTGATCCGCACCGGCAGGCGGCCGCTGCCGTTGGCCACCGCTTCCATGTAGTCGGTGGCGCCGCCGTGGCTGCCGGCCAGGCGATTGGCCAGCACCAGCAGGCTGCCCGCCAGCGCGCCGCCCACGGCCGGCACCACCACACGCCACGCCAGCGCCAGCGTGGCGAATACGGCGACCACGTCGGCATGGCTGGAAAACAGGACCACGCCCGCGCCATCCAGCGCCTCCTTGAACAGCGTGGTGGCAATGGCCGCGACGATCCCGACCGGGATGGCCGCGAACAGGGTGACTTCCTGGTCTTCGAGGAAACGCAAGCGCATGGCGGCTTTCCGGGGCACATGTGGAGCGGGTGCGGAGCCGGAGAGGGGCGGGCAGAGGCTGTCATGATAGCGCAGCGCCACCCGCGCAGACCCGATGTGCGCCGGCGCGCATGCGGGGCCGCGCGCGGTGCAGAACCCGCTGGTCCCGGACTGGTACACTACCGCTCTTTCCTTCGCGGGCGGGCCGGTGCCCTGCCATGCCGGCTTCCCGGCGTTCGCGTTCCGATTCCGATCCGATTACCAGGAGCCATCCGGCGTTTGGCGCACCGCGTGCGCAGCGATGGCCCAAGCAGCAATTCATGTCTTTTTCTGAACTCGGCTTGTCCGACAAGATTGTGCGTGCCGTGGCCGAACAGGGTTACACCACGCCGACTCCCATCCAGGCCCAGGCGATCCCCGCCATCCTCAAGGGCGGCGACCTGCTCGCCGGCGCGCAGACCGGCACCGGCAAGACCGCCGGCTTTACGCTGCCGATGCTGCAGCTGCTGTCCGACTCCGCGGCGCGCGGCGCCAATGGCGCGCAGCGTCCGGCCCGCCTGCCGGTGCGCGCACTGGTGCTGACGCCCACGCGCGAACTGGCCGCCCAGGTCGAGGAGAGCGTGCGCAACTACGGCAAGTACCTGCGCCTGCGCTCGATGGTGATGTTCGGCGGCGTCGGCATCAATCCGCAGATCGAGCAGCTCAAGCGCGGCGTCGAGATCGTCGTGGCCACGCCCGGCCGCCTGCTGGACCACGTGTCCCAGCGCACCATCGACCTGTCGCAGGTGGAACTGCTGGTGCTGGACGAAGCCGACCGCATGCTCGACATGGGCTTCATCCACGATATCCGCAAGATCCTCAACGTGCTGCCGGCCAAGCGCCAGAACCTGCTGTTCTCGGCGACGTTCTCCGACGACATCCGCGCGCTGGCAGACCGCCTGCTGAACAACCCGGCCTCGATCGAGGTGGCGCGGCGCAATACCACGGCCGAGACCGTGGACCAGCGCGTCTACCCGGTGGACCGCGAGCGCAAGCGTGAACTGCTGGCCCACCTGGTGCGTCAGCATGACTGGCACCAGGTGCTGGTGTTCACCCGCACCAAGCACGGCGCCAACCGCCTGGCCGAGCAGCTGACCAAGGACGGCCTGTCGGCACTGGCGATCCATGGCAACAAGAGCCAGTCGGCGCGCACGCGCGCGCTGTCGGAATTCAAGTCCGGCACGCTGCGGCTGCTGGTGGCAACCGATATCGCCGCGCGCGGCATCGATATCGACCAGCTGCCGCACGTGGTCAATTTCGACCTGCCCAACGTGCCCGAGGACTATGTGCACCGCATCGGCCGCACTGGCCGCGCCGGCGCCGAGGGCGAAGCGATCTCGCTGGTCTGCGTGGACGAGATTGCGCTGCTGCGCGATATCGAACGCCTGATCAAGCGCAAGCTCGAGCAGACTGTGCTGCCGGGCTTCGAGGTCGACCCGAGCATCGCACCCGAGCCGATCCAGAAGGGCCGCCAACAGCGTGGCGGTGGTGGCCAGGGGCAAGGACAAGGCCAGGGCCGCGGACGCGCCCAGGCGCGTCCGGCCGGCAACGAAGGTGAGGGCGCCCAGCGCCAGCGCCCGGCGCGCGAAGCGCAGGCTGCGCCGCGGCAAGCCCAGGGCGGCCAGCGCGGCAACGGTGCAGCCAACGGCAACCGTGGCGGCCAGCCCGCCGGCGGCGCGCGCAATCCCGCACCGCGCCGCGACGGCCAGGAGCCGGCGCGCCAGCAACGGGCCGCGGCGCAACCCGCGCGCCAGCCGCACGACGCGGCCCCGGCACCGGCGCGCAATCGCCGTCCGGCGCCGCAGGCCGCGCTGCTCGGCGGCAACCGCAAGCCGGCGCGCTGAGCGGGACAGGCTGACACCATGCACGCGTCCGACACCCCGGCCGACCCCGGCGTTCCCTACGCCGGCCTGACGCCGGAGCTGATTCTGGACGCGCTGGAAGGCGCCGGCCTGCGCCCCGACGGGCGCCTGCTGGCGCTCAACAGCTATGAGAACCGCGTCTGGCAGCTGGGCATCGAAGATGCCGCGCCGGTCATCGCCAAGTTCTACCGTCCGGGCCGCTGGACCGATGCGGCCATCCTGGAAGAACACGCCTTCGTGCAGCAACTGGCCGATGCCGAGATCCCGGCCGTGCCGGCCATGGTGCTGGCACCGGGCGCGGCTGGCACGCTGCTGCATCACGCCGGCTTCCGTTTCGCGGTATTCCCCCGCTGCGGCGGCCGCGAGCCGGCGCTGGACCGTTCCGACACGCTGACCTGGCTCGGCCGCTTCATCGGCCGCATCCACGCGCTGGGGGCGACGCAGCCCTACCAGGCGCGCCCGGCGCTAAATCTTGAAACCTTCGGCGTTGCCCCACGCGACTGGCTGCTCGCCAGCGGCTGCATTCCCGCCGACCTGCTGCCCGCATGGCAATCGGTGGCCGACCTGGCGCTGGACGGCGTGCGCCGCTGCTATGAGCGCGCCGGCGAGGTGCGCCTGCTGCGCACCCACGGCGACTGCCATCGCGGCAATGTGCTGTGGATCGGCGAGGACGACGCGCGCGGCGGCACCCATGGCGCAACGGGCCCGCATTTCGTTGACTTCGATGACAGCCGAATGGCGCCGGCGATCCAGGACATCTGGATGCTGCTCGAGGGCGACCGCGCGGCCATGCAGGACCAGCTGGCCGACATCGTTGCCGGCTATGAGGACTTCGCCGAATTCCAGCCGCGCGAACTGTGGCTGGTGGAAGCGCTGCGCACGCTGCGGCTGCTGCACTACAGCGCCTGGCTCGCCAGCCGCTGGGCCGACCCGGCCTTTCCGGCCGCGTTCCCTTGGTTCGGCACGGCGCGCTACTGGCAGGATCGCATCCTGGAACTGCGCGAACAGGTGGCGCTGATGGACGAAGCGCCCCTGTGGGGCGCCTGAGGTCTACCGGTCGGCGCCGCCAGGGCGCCGGTTTTCCACTACTTTGCTCAACCTTTCTTTTCCGGCGCCTTGACCAGCAGCACCGGGCACTCGGCCTGCGCCAGCACGCGGCCTGCGACTGAACCGATCACCGCATCGAAGAACGAACCGCGGCCATGCGTACCCATCACGATGGCCGCGGCGTCGACCGAGCGCGCACAGGCGACGATGCGCTCCGGCGCGAAGCCGTGCAGCGGGTGCCGCTCGAACGGCACCTTGGCTGCGGACAGGATCTCGCAGACCGTCGCCATGGCCTTCTCGCTGGCCTCCTTGTGCCAGTCATCGATGGTCTCCTTGCTGACAAAGGCGCGCACCTGGCCGCTTACTTCCGGCGCCACATGCACGACATGCACGGTGAAGCCGCTCTGCAGCAGCTTGCCTTCGGCGATAAAACGGGCCGCGGCGTCGCTGAAGGCCGAACCGTCGGTGGCGAGCACGATATTGGTCATGTTGGAAATCTCCTGGATGGGGGCTGTCGGCAGGCGGTGCGCCATGAGGCGGCACCGCCATCTGGAACCATCATGGCACCTAGTGTCCTGCCAGGACCCGATTTAGATCAAGTCGGATCGGATTTATCCGATTTCGCCGTGCGATAGCCGGCCGGCTGACGGATTCCGTCAAGCCGGCTGAAGCATTTGGCCATTGCCCCGTCAACGCCGTGGCGCGTAGCATGCTCCCGAGCCCCGCGGCAGGCATTGGCACGTCCGCGCTGCCGCAGGCACGGCCCATCCCATACCAATTCAATGCAAGCTGTCCCCCGGCCATGGCCCGGGCGGGCGGCGATTCCGGAGACGACGATCATGAGTGAGCGTGGCAACCTGCTGCCCCTGCGCGGTATCAAGGTGGTGGAATTCGAAGGCATCGGCCCCGGCCCGTTGTGCGGTGCGATGCTGGCTGGCCTGGGCGCCGAGGTCACGCTGGTGACCCGGCCGGTCGCGCCGGATGCCCGCCGCATCCTGCGCGGCCAGCCCGTGCCGCCTGAGATGGAGCTGGAGCACGGCAAGCGCGTGGTGCAACTGAACCTGAAGTCTGCGGACGACGTGGCCGCCGCACTGGACCTGGTGGCCGGCGCCGACGCGCTGATCGAAGGGCTGCGCCCGGGCGCGATGGAGCGCCTCGGCCTGGGCCCGAAGGCGTGCCATGCACGCAATCCGCGCCTGGTCTACGGGCGCATGACCGGTTGGGGCCAGACCGGCCCGCTGTCGCAAAGCGCCGGCCACGACCTCAACTACATCGCGCTGACCGGCCTCTTGTCGATGGCTGCGCGCGCAGGCTCACTGCCGATGGTGCCGCCGACCGTGATGGGCGATGCCACCGGCGCGCTTGGCCTGGCATTCGGCATCACCAGCGCCATCCTGAGCGCGCGCGCAAGCGGCGAGGGCTGCGTGGTGGATGCGGCCATCACCGATATCGTCGCCATGCTGGGCTCGCTGGTGCAGGTGTCGCGCGCAGCCGGCACGCTCGGCGGCCCGCAACCGAGCCCCTTCCACGATTCGCCGTTCTATGACGTTTTCCCTTGCGCCGACGGCCGCGCCATCACGCTGGGCGCGCTCGAGCCGCAGTTCTACCGCGAGCTGCTCGAGCGGCTCGAGCTGACCGACATCGACCCCGCCACGCAGTATGACCGTGCCCAGTGGCCCGCGGTGAAGGCCCGCATTGCCGCTTGCATCGCAGGCAAGTCAAGCACTCACTGGGAGGCGTTGCTGGGCGGCACCGACGTGTGCTTTGCGCGCGTGCTGACCCTGGACGAGGCCGCGCGCCATCCGCACAACCAGGCACGCGGCACGTATCGGCTGTACCGGCAGGGCGAGCGCGAGGTGCCGCGTTCGGCGCCGGCGCCGCGCTTCCTGCCCGCGGGCACGGAATGACCTGGGGCCGCGGCACCGATGCTGCGGCCTCTCGAATCGGCTTGATCGGTTCGGCTACCATGCGGCATCCACCCAGACCGGAGACCCATGCCATGGCCGAACCCAGCCAACTTCCCGTCTACACTCCCACGCCGGCCTTCGAGGCCGGCCTTGACGTGCGCACCGAAGTGCTCGGCTCCGAGCACGTCCGGCGCGCGCTGGATGCCGCCGCACAGCAGGGCGACACCAGCCTGCAGCAACTGGTGACGGAGTTCGCCTGGGGCACGGTCTGGACCCGCGACGGCCTGGACCGCAAGCAGCGCAGCCTGGCAACGGTGTCGATGCTGATTGCGCTGAACCGGCCGCAGGAGCTGGCCGGGCACCTGCGCGGCGCGCTCGCCAATGGCGTTACGCCGCAGGAACTGCGCGAACTGATGGTGCACAGCGCGGTCTACTGCGGGTTCCCCGCGGCGCTGGATGCCAGCCGCAAGCTGACTGAAGTCCTCGACGCTGCCAACGGGTAACGCCGACCGCGGCATCGATACGAAAACAGCGATGCAGAAGAGTCTGACTCTGATGCAGATTTTGCCGCATCTGCGCGGCGAGGATTCGGCGCATCAGGATCTCTCCGGCCCCTTAACCTTGGCACCAGGCCAAGCCATGCAAGTCGTTAAGGAGCCTCAAATTGCATCTCGCGCTGATCGTCGACGAACCCTCCCGGTTCCGAACCACGCTGTCCGCTGAAATCCGCGCTGAGTTGGGCGCCGGTGAAGTACTGGAGATGGACGGCATGCAGGAAGCATTCCGGCTGGTCCGCGAGCAACGGCCGGGGCTGGTGCTGGTCGATATCGAGTGCTTCGGCAATCCCGGCATCGACTTTGTCCGGTGCGTCTCGGCGACGCAGCCCACCGTGCCCTTGCTGGTACTGTCCGACAGCGACGCCACCCTGGCCTCGGTGCGGGCGCTGCGCGCCGGCGCCCATGGCTTCGTGGTCAAGCAGCGTGGGCTGGCCGAGGTGATGCAGGCCGTACGCGGTGTGCTGAGCGGCTACCTGGTCTTTCCCATGCATACGCTGGAAACCGTGCGCCAGATCGGCGAGCAGCGGGAATCCGGCTTTGCGCGGCTGAGCAACCGCGAGATCACCATCCTGCAATACCTGGCGCGCGGCCATTCCAACAAGTCGATCGCGGCGCAACTGCTGATCAGCAGCAAGACGGTCAGCACGCACAAGGCCAACATCATGGCCAAGCTCAATGTCGGCTCCCTGGTCGAAATGGTGGACTACGCGCGCCGGCATCAGCTGGTGTGGTAACGCGCACCCCGGGCGGCTTGCGGCACCATGCCGCCATCGCGGGTAGACTGTTGGCGTGTGTGACGAATCCGAACTTTTCGCCCGATGCCACCGACCCTGAATGCCGCCGCACGCCGCCTGGGCGCTGTCGTGCTTGCCTGTGCCGCCGCATGCCAGGCCACGCCTGCCTTCGCCAACGAACCGATGTGGTTTGCGCAGGGCCGACCGGTGCCGGCGGCCCGCCAGGCCGTCGATGCGCTGGCCGCGGCCGCGGCCGACGGCCTCGACCCGCGCGACTACGATGCCGACGCCTTGCGCCAGGCCGTGGCCCAGGCCGCCAGCGGGCCAGCATTGCCGCCGGACGCTGCCGCACGCGTGGATGCGGCGCTGAGCGCCGCGATGGAGCGGATGCTGGCAGACCTGCACGGCGGGCGCGTCAACCCGCGCGCGGTCCATGCCAACTTTGCCCCGCAGGCGGAACGGCCCTTCGATGCCGCCATCTGGCTGCGCGATGCCGTCAGGCAGCAACGGCTGCCCGATGCCATCCGCCAGGCAGCGCCCACCTTCCCGCTCTATGGCACGCTGCGGGAGGCCCTGGCGCGGTACCGCGAGATCGCGAAGCAGCCGGCCTGGGGGCAGCCGCTGCCACCCTTGCCGGCGAGCAAGCTGACGCCGGGCCAGCCCTGGGCCGGTGCCGCGGCGCTGGCTGCACGCCTGGTTGCGCTGGGCGACCTGCCCGCCGGCACCCAGGTGCCGGCCCGCTACGAAGGGGCCCTGGTCGACGGCGTCAAGGCGTTCCAGTCGCGCCACGGCCTGGAGGCCGACGGCGTGATCGGCGCGGCCACGCTGGCACAACTCAACCTGCCCATCGCCAGCCGTGTGCGGCAAATCGAACTGACCATGGAGCGGCTGCGCTGGACGCCGCTGGACGGTCCGCGCATGATCGTGGTCAATGTGCCGGAATTCATGCTGCGCGCCTATGAGATCCGCGACGGCAAGCTCGACATCAAGCTCGAGATGAAGGTGATCGTGGGCAAGGCACTGGATACGCGCACGCCGTTGTTCGAGGAGGATATGCGCTACATCGAGTTCAGCCCGTACTGGAACATCCCGCCCTCGATCGCGCGCCGCGAGACCGTGCCGCACCTGCGCCGCGATCCGGCCTATTTCAACCGGCAGGGCCTGGAGTTCGTCACCGGCGACGGCAAGGCCGTGACCACGCTGTCCGAGGAAAATCTCGAGGCAGTGCTGAACGGCCGCATGCGCATCCGCCAGCGGCCGGGCCCGCTGAACGCGCTGGGCGATATCAAGTTCGTGTTTCCCAACAACGAGAACATCTACCTGCACCACACGCCCTCGCCGCAGCTGTTCAAGCGCGGCCGGCGCGACTTCAGTCATGGCTGCATCCGCGTGGAAGCCCCAGTAGCATTGGCCCAGTTCGTGTTGCACGATATGCCGGACTGGAACGAGACCCGGATCCGCGAAGCGATGACGCGTGGCAAGTCCAATACTGTGCGCCTGCAGCAGCCCTTGCCGGTGGTGCTGGCCTACGGCACGGTCATTGCGCGCGCCGATGGTCGTGTATCCTTCTTGCCTGACATTTACGGTCACGACAAATTGCTGGAGAAGGCACTGCGGCAACGCAACGGACGGCCCCAGCAACCAGCTATTGCAAGCGCCTCTGGCACCACCCGCTGAGGCGCCACTGGCACATTCAGAGGAAGTACCATGACTGATGCGACGCGCCAGGCACGCCGCCGCTTTCTTCATACCGCCGGAGGCCTGGCCCTTGCCGCCGGCCTGATGCCGCTGGCGCCGCGCCAGGCGCTGGCAGGCCTGCCTGCAAACCGGGCCCTGGCTGGCCTGCCGGACGCCCGCACGCTGGCGTTCGACCACACCCACACCGGCGAACGCGTGTCGTTGGTCTATGCCGTTGGCGACCGCTTCGTGCCCGACGCGCTGACTACGCTCAACGGCTTCCTGCGCGACCACTATTCCGGCAAGGTCGGCATGATCGACCCGCAACTGTTCGACCTGCTGTTCCAGGTCCGCCGCGAGCTTGGCACCGACCAGCCGTTCCAGGTCATTTCCGGCTACCGCAGTCCGACCACCAATTCGCGCCTGCGCAACACGCGCGGCGGCGGCGTGGCCAGGCACAGCCTGCACATGGACGGCAAGGCCATCGACATCCGCCTGGCCGGCGTGCCGCTGGCGGACGTGCGCGACGCGGCCAAGTCATTGCAGGGCGGGGGCGTCGGCTTCTATGAGTCTGACCAGTTCGTGCACATCGATACCGGGCGCGTGCGTTACTGGTAAGCGTCGTCTGTGGCCGCCCCATGATGGGCGGCTCTCGTTTGCGCGCCCTGGTAACGACCCAAAGAAAAAAGCCGCGAACCCATGCGGGATCGCGGCTTTTTAAATAGATGGTGGCGAATCAGGGACTCGAACCCCGGACCTGCGGATTATGATTCCGTCGCTCTAACCGACTGAGCTAATTCGCCAACGAAGACTGAGATTATACCTGGGCTTTCGATGCTGTCAACACCTTCGTGTGAAGATTTTGCACGAAGGGCCCATGCATAAAAAAACGGCAGGCCGGATGGCCTGCCGTTTCCGTTAGTGCCGGACGACTGCTCAGTCGTTGGCGTAGATGTTCACGTCCTTGGTCTCGCGGATGAACAGCGCGCCGATCACGAAGGTGATGGCTGCGATGATGATCGGGTACCAGAGACCGTAGTAGATGTTGCCGTTCTGGGCCACCAGCGCAAACGAGATGGTGGGCAGCAGGCCGCCGAACCAGCCGTTGCCGATATGGTAGGGCAGCGACATCGAGGTGTAGCGGATGCGGGTCGGGAACAGCTCCACCAGCATGGCGGCGATCGGGCCGTACACCATGGTGACGTAGATCACCAGGATGACCAGGATCACCAGCACCATGATCGTGTTCATCTGTGCCGGGTCGGCCTTGGTCGGGTAGCCGGCGGAGGCCATCGATTCACCAACCTCCTTCTTGAACGCCGCGATCTGCTTCTTGCTGGGCTCGTCGAAGCTGTGGCCGTTCACCAGCTGCGCGTCGAAGGCCTTGATCTCCTTGTCGCCGATCTTGACCGTGGCCACGGTGCCGGCCGGGGCCTCGACCACTTCATAGCTGGCCGATGCCTGGGCCAGCGTGCGCTTGGCAATGTCGCAGGAGCTGCGGAAGTCGATCTCGCGGGCGATCGGGCTGCCCTGGAACGAGCACTGCTTCGGGTCGGCGGTGACCACGATCTGGGCGCTCTTCTGGGCGCGCTCCAGAGCCGGGTTGGCGTAGTGGGTCATGGCCTTGAACAGCGGGAAGTAGGTCAGCACGGCCAGCGCGCAGCCCGCCATGATGATCCACTTGCGGCCGATCTTGTCCGACAGCGAGCCGAAGAAGATGAAGAACGGCGTGCCGAGCACCAGTGCGCCGGCGATCAGCAGGTTGGCCGTCTTGGCATCGACCTTGAGCACCTGGGTCAGGAAGAACAGCGCATAGAACTGGCCGGTGTACCAGACCACGGCCTGGCCGGCGGTCAGGCCGAGCAGGGCCAGGATCACGATCTTCAGGTTGCGCCACTGGCCGAAGGACTCGGTCAGCGGGGCCTTGGAGGTCTTGCCCTCTGCCTTCATGCGCTGGAACGCCGGCGATTCATTCATCGACAGGCGGATATATACCGACACGCCCAGCAGCAGGATCGACACCAGGAACGGGATGCGCCAGCCCCAGGTCTCGAAGTTGGGCCCGGTCATTTCGCGGCACAGCAGGATCACGATCAGCGACAGGAACAGGCCCAGCGTGGCCGTGGTCTGGATCCACGAGGTATAGGCGCCGCGCTTGCCGTGCGGTGCGTGCTCGGCCACGTAGGTGGCGGCACCGCCGTACTCGCCGCCGAGCGCCAGGCCTTGCAGCATGCGCAGTGCGATCAGGATGATCGGCGCGGCCCAGCCGATGGTGGCATAGCCCGGCAGCAGGCCGACGATGAAGGTCGACAGGCCCATGAGCAGGATCGTCACCAGGAAGGTGTACTTGCGCCCGATCATGTCGCCCAGGCGGCCGAACACCAGCGCGCCGAACGGCCGCACGATAAAGCCGGCGGCGAATGCGAGCAGCGCGAAGATGAAGGCCGAGGTGGGATCCAGTCCGGCGAAGAACTGCTTGGCAATGATTGCCGCCAGCGAGCCGTAGAGATAAAAGTCGTACCACTCGAACACCGTGCCCAGCGATGAGGCAAAGATCACCTTGCGCTCTTCGGCTGTCATCGGTGCGTTCTGCGCGCCCCCTGCGGGCACCGCAACGTTTTGCACGTTTGCCATATTGTCTCCTCCGTCTGGAATGGATCTCGGGTGGGCGTGGCGCGGGAAAGACCGCGCGGCTGGCCGCTATGCCTGAGTTGCAGAGGATTGTGGGTGGCGAAACTTACTGCGTTCTGACAGAACGGGGCACGGAATCGTCAAAGAATATCGGGGTATACGCTAGCCGTGGGCGCGAGTTTGGCTGCTGCGCTGCGGGGCGCAATTCACTTGTGTGGCGGAATGGCGCGCTTTGCAGGGCTGCGGCTATGCAGCATCAGTGCCTGTTCCGCGCGAGGCGCCCTGCGAAGGCGCAGGGGCGGGCGCGGCCAGGCTATCGGCGTCCGCTTCGCCGTCGGCGCGGTTCATGCGCCAGGCGTAGAGCGCGGCCATCAGCACGTAGACCACCAGCGCGCCTTGCGCGCCGACCCAGAACGAGAACGGCCAGCCAAAGAAGTCGAAGCGCAGGTCGCGCGCAAACCATGCCACCACGAAGGTGACGGTGAACCAGATCGCGAGCAGGCCGCAGATCCAGCGCAGGTTGCGCCGCCAGGCCTGGCGCTGGCGGGCTTCGGCACTATCGGGGGCGGGGCTGTCGTTCATGCGGGCGGCAGGTAGTCGGGCCGGCGCAGCGTCACGCGGAAATGCGCGCCGGCCAGCCGTGGCGATTGTTGGTAGACGTGGTCGGAAATCTGGACGTCGCCGCCGTGCTGCTGCACGATCTCGCGCACGATGGCCAGGCCCAGGCCGCTGCCTTCGGTATTGGTGCCGAGCACGCGGTAGAAGCGCTCCATCACGCGCTCGCGCTCGGCCGGCGCAATGCCCGGGCCGGTGTCTTCCACATCCAGGTAGGCGAATGGCTCGAAGGCATCGGCGCTGACGCGCACCGTGGCGTGCCCGCCGCGCGGCGTGTAGCGGATGGCGTTGTCGAGCAGGTTGTTCAGCATCTCGGTCAGCATCAGGCGGTTGCCTTGCACCATCACCGGATGTTCGTCGGCATCCAGGCCCAGGTCGATGTCGCGCGCCCAAGCCTGCGGCAGCCAGTCCTTGACCACCTCGCGCGCGAGCGCCGCCAGGTCCAGCGCGGCCATGCCGCCGGTGCCCGCCAGGTTTTCCATGCGCGCCAGCGACAGCAGCTGCGTGACCAGGTGCGCGGTGCGCTCAGAGCTGCCGGCGATCTGCGCCAGCGAGCGCCGCAGCTCTTCCGGCGACTGCTCGCGCTGCGCCAGCTCGGCCTGCATGCGCAGGCCCGCCAGCGGCGTCTTCATCTGGTGCGCGGCATCGGCGATAAAGCGCTTCTGGGTCTGCACCGACTGGTCCAGGCGCGCCAGCAGGTCGTTGAACGAACCCACCAGCGGCGTGATTTCCTGCGGCGCGGCGCGTTCGTCGATCGGGCTGGTATCGCCGGGGTTGCGCGCGCGGATGCGCTGCTGGATCGCGGTCAGCGGCGCCAGCCCGCGCGACAGCCCGAACCACACCAGCACCACCGCCAGCGGCAGGATCACGAACTGCGGCAGGATCACGCCCTTGATGATCTCGTTGGCCAGGCGCGCGCGCTTGTCCAGCGTCTCGGCCACCTGCACCAGCACCGGCTGGGTGCCGCTGACCTGCTTCAGGTCGATATAGGTGTAGGCCACGCGCACGTCGTTGCCGGCCACGCGGTCATCGCGCAGGGACACCAGCCCCGCGTGGCCCTGGTCCTCCTCGGACGGCAGCGGCAGGTCGTGGTCGCCGGCGATGTATTCGCCGCGCTTGCCGACCACCTGGTAGTAGATGTTGTCGGTCTCGTCGGCGCGCAGGATCTCGCGCGCCGACAGCGGCAGCTGCAGCGTGATGCGCCCGTTGACCTCGCGCACCTGCTGCGACAGCACGATGGCGCTGGCTTCCAGCGCGCGGTCGAAGGGCCCGTTGGCGATCGACTTGGCCACCAGGTAGGTCACCGCGATGCTCATCGGCCAGAGCAGCAGCAGCGGCGCCAGCATCCAGTCGAGGATCTCACCGAACAATGAGCGCGGCGCGGAATTTGCCGCGCTTTCCTCCAGGTGCGGCAACGCGTCGGCCAGGTCCTGGTCGGTAGTGTCCGGGGCCGGGGCGGCGGAAGGAGGGGGT
>NZ_JBYSZW010000016.1:0-129520 GCF_058787575.1 Cupriavidus sp. FW305-3-2-15-C-LB2 | reverse complement strand
GTGGGGCAGATGCTGGGGGATGGCCAGGCGGACTGACGGTTTGCTCCCCTCTCCCGCTTGCGGGAGAGGGGAGCACCCAATCGGTAAGCGGATGCTGTGCGGAAGCCTGCCAATGACTTCCAAGACAAAAAGGCTCGACATCGCAAGATGCCGAGCCTTTTTTCCTCCTCCACGGGCGCACCGCACGGCGCGCCGTTCCAGCTGACTACCAGCGCATCTGCGCGTTCTTGCCGCCGGTGCTGACCGTGGCAGTCTTGGTCCGGCCCTGGTAAGTCGCCCGCACGTTGTACGTGCCCGACGGCGCCTTCACCAGGCAGCGCGGACCGTCGGCGACAAAGCTGGCGACTTCCTTGCCGCCGCGCATCAGCTTGACGTCCACGTCGGACAGGTACTCGCCGCGCGCGCCCTGCGTGAACAGCAGGCTCATGTTGTACTTGCGCGCCTCCGATTGCAGCGCGACCTGCTCGTCTTCGGCGACACCGCCGCAGATATAGGCGACCGAGCCGGCCGTACGCTGGACCATCGCATCACGCGGCGGCGGCGGGGGCGGCGTGGTCAGCGGCGGGCGTGGCTGCGCGGGCGCTGCCATCGGCGCTGGCGCCGGCGCGGCTGGTGGCGTGCCGGTGGGCGCGGGTGCCGGGGATGCCGTCGGCGGCGGTGCTGCCGTGGCAGGCGCAGCTATGCCCGGCGCGGGTTGTGTGGCAGGGGGCATGGTGTCGGCCGGCGGCGCGGCCGGCATCGTGGCACCCGGGGTCGGCGCCATGGTGCCGGCCGGAGCAGCGGGTGCCGGGGCGGCAGGCGCAGGGTTGGCCTCCACCACCGGCGCCTGCGCATGGCTGGCCGCTGGCACCAGGGCGAGCAGTGCGACCACGCCGGCGCTGAGCGCGATCACCAGGCGCTTGACGCGCGAGCGGCGTGCCAGGCGCGCTTCGACAAGTTCCAGCGAACGGGTAGGGGCAAACGGGGGCAGGTGCAGCATCGTGGCCTCCTTGGGCGAGCTTCGGAATCAGATGCCCCGGAGGACCCCGTGGGATCACTCCGGGTCTCTCTTTTCCATCCTAGGGCCCAAGGGTGGGCGACACTGCCGGGCTTGGTCCTACATCCGCGTCAGCCGACGGCGCATTGTGGCCCGCAGGCGGCGTGTGAGCGACTTCGCAGGTTCCGGAAGAAAAACGGCCCCGCCCGCAAAGGGAAGGGCCGTTGACGGCGTCTGATCCTGGCGGACGGGCTATTTCCGGCTCACCAGCCGCTTGGGCACCGAAAGCGTCAGCGCCGCGCCCACCACCAGGCAGGCGGTCAGCAGGTACATGCCCGAATCGGTGCTGTGGGTCAGGTCCTTGAGCCAGCCCACCGCATAGGGGCTGAGGAAGCCCGCAAGGTTGCCCAGCGAGTTGATCAGCGCGATGCCCGCGGCCGCGCCAGTGCCGGCCAGGAAGGAAGTCGGCAGGCTCCAGAACAGCGGCAGCGTGGTCAGGATGCCGATGGTGGCCAGCGTCAGCGCCACCATTGCCAGCGTGGTGTCGCTATGCCATTGCACCGACAGCAGCAGGCCCAGCGAACCGGCCAGCGCGGGCAGCGCGATATGCCAGCGGCGCTCGCCGCTGCGGTCTGCGCTGTAGGCCACCAGCACCATGCCGACCACTGCGCAGCCATAGGGGATGGCGGTCAGCAGGCCGATATCGAGCGCGCCCCTGACGCCGGTCTGCTTGATGATGGTCGGCAGCCAGAAGCTGACGCCGTACAGGCCCATCACGAAGCAGAAGTAGATCGCGCTCATCAGCCAGACGCGCGGGCTGGACATCACGGTGCGGATCGGCGGGTCTTCCTTGTGCGCATCCTCGCTGGCGATATTGCGCTCCAGCAGCGCCTTCTCTTCCGGCGACAGCCACTTGGCGTGGGCGATGCGGTCGTCCAGGTAGGCCAGCACCCACAGCCCCACCAGGATCGACGGAATGCCCTCGAGCAGGAACATCCACTGCCAGCCGGACCAGCCGTTTTGGCCGTGGAAGGACTGCATGATCCAGCCCGACAGCGGCCCGCCGATCACGCCTGCCAGCGCGACCGCGGTCATGAAGTAGGTGGTGGTGCGCCCGCGCCGGTTGGCCGGGTACCAGTAGGTCAGGTACAGGATGATGCCGGGGAAGAAGCCGGCCTCGGCAATGCCCAGCAGGAAGCGCAGCACGTAGAACATGGTCGGCGTGGTGACGAACATCATCGCCGCCGAGATCGCGCCCCAGGTGATCATGATGCGCGCGATCCAGATGCGCGCGCCCACCTTGTGCAGGATCACGTTGCTGGGCACTTCGAACAGGAAGTAGCCGATAAAGAAGATGCCGGCGCCCAAGCCATAGATGGTCTCGCTGAACTGCAGGTCGTTGAGCATCTGCAGCTTGGCAAAGCCCACGTTGACGCGGTCCAGGTAGGCCACCACGTAGCACAGCAAGAGGAAGGGCACCAGGCGCCAGCTGACCTTGCGGTAGGTGGCGTCTTCAAAGGCGGCGTCGCTGATGCCGGGGTTTACTGCGGTTGTTGTCATGCTGTCTCCTGAGGATATGGCGCTTCTGTATGATGCGTTTACAGCTACGACTAACGGGGAAGGCAGGTGGCCGGCACCGGCTCAGACGCAGCGGCCGCCGTCCACTTCGATGCAGGTGCCGGTGATAAAGGCAGCTTCGTCCGAGGCCAGGTACAGGCAGGCGTTGGCCACGTCCTGCGGGGTCGACATGCGGCCCATCGGGATGGTGGCAAGGAATCTGGCGCGGTTCTCGGGCGTATCGGGCATGCCCATGAATTCTTCGAGCAGGGCGGTGGCGCCGATCACGGGGTTGACGCAGTTGACGCGGATATTGTCCTTGCCGAGTTCCGCGGCCATGGCCTTGCTGGCGGTGATCACCGCGCCCTTGCTGCCGTTGTACCAGACCAGGCCCGGGCGCGGCCGGATGCCGGCGGTGGAGGCAATATTGACGAACACGCCGCCGCCGCGCTGGCGGAAATGCGGGATAAAGGTGCGCGCCGACCAGTAGATGCTCTTGACGTTGACGGCGTAGACGCGGTCGAACTCCTCTTCGGTGACTTCGAGGATGGGCTTGTTGCGATGGGTCGTGCCGGCGTTGTTGACCACGATATGGACGTCGCCGAAGGTGGCCAGCGCGGCTTCGCGCATGGCCTCGGTGCCGGCTTCGCGCGAAACGTCGGCGCGCACCGCGCGGGCCCGGCCGCCGGCGTCGCGGATCGCGGCGGCGACGCGTTCGGCGGCTTCCTCGCGCAGGTCGGCGACCACCACGTTGGCGCCTTCGCGCGCAAAGGTGTGGGCAATGCCTTCGCCGAACCCGGAACCGCCGCCGGTGATGATCGCTACCTTGTTGGCCAGTCTCATGGCTTGTCTCCTGGTGTCGTGGTTATGTTCTGGTGTTCCGTGCTGCGGGGTACTCAATGCCTAGTGCGAGAACGGCCCCCGCCCGCGCAGGGCATTGGCAACCATCATCAGTGCCAGCAGGAAGGGCAGTGCCACATACAGGCACCAGTGCACGCGGTCGCCGACGACGTCGCCCCACTTGCGCTTGAAGACCTGCAGCCGCGGCATGCCGGAAGGATTGGTGGCGCGCTTGTTCCGGACATGCCATGCCATCCAGAAAAAGAAGATGGCAAAGGCGACGGACAGGAAATTGATGTTACCCATGTTGGATGGCGATGGTTTTCAGGGTGGTGAATCCGTACAGGGCCTCGAAGCCCTTCTCGCGGCCGTAGCCAGACTGGCCGGTGCCGCCGAAGGGCAGTTCAACGCCGCCGCCGGCACCGTAGTTGTTGATAAAGACCTGGCCCGCGCGCAGCTTGTGCGCCAGGCGCAGCTGGCGCCCGCCGTCGCGGGTCCAGACGCCGGCCACGAGCCCGTAGGGCGTGCCGTTGGCCAGTGCGATGGCTTCGGCCTCGGTGTCGAACGGCATCGCCGCCAGCAGCGGGCCGAACACTTCTTCCTGCGCCAGCCGGTGCGCCGGCGGCACGTCGCGGAACAGCATCGGCACCTGGTAGTAGCCGGCCTCGGGCGCGTCGGCCACGATCTGGCCTTGCGCCATCACGGCCACGCCGGCGTGCTGCGCATCCGAGACAAAGTCCCACACGCGCTGCTGCTGCTTGCGGCTGATCAGTGGCCCGCATTCCAGGTCCAGCTCGGACGGGCCTACGCGCAGCGACTCGAACACCGACGCCAGCCGGTCGAGCAGCGCGTCATAGACCGGCCGCTCCACCAGCAGGCGGCTGCCGGCCGAGCAGGTCTGGCCGGCATTCTGCACGATGCCGTTGACCACCACCGGCACCAGCGTATCCAGGTCGGCATCGGCAAAGACGATCTGCGGCGACTTGCCGCCCAGCTCCAGCGTGACCGGCACGTGGTTCTCGGCGGCCAGCTGGGCCACCTGCTTGCCGGTCTGGGGCGAGCCGGTGAACGAGATATGGTTGATGCCCGGGTGGCGCGCCAGCGCGGCGCCGGCTTCATGGCCGTAGCCGGTGATGATATTGAGCGCGCCTTCGGGCAGGCCGGCATCGGCGGCGATCTCGGCCACGCGCAGCAGCGACAGGCAGGCGTCCTCGGCCGGCTTGACCACGCAGGCATTGCCGGTGGCCAGCGCCGCGCCCACGCTGCGCCCGAAGATCTGCAGCGGGTAGTTCCACGGGATGATGTGGCCGGTCACGCCGTGCGGCTCGCGCACGGTCAGCACGGTGTAGCCGGGGTTGTAGGGGATGGTCTGGCCGTGCAGCTTGTCCACCGCGCCGGCGTAGAACTCGAAATAGCGGGCCACGGCGCGGGCATCGGCGCGCGCCTGGCGCAGCGGCTTGCCGGTGTCGCGGGCCTCGAGCGCGGCCAGTTCGTCCTCGTGCGCGATCAGCGCCACGGCGACGCGGTTGAGCAGGCGCACCCGCTCCGCTGGCGCCATCTGGCCCCAGGCGCCTTCGGCGGCCTGGCGGGCCGCATGGACGGCGACGTTGATATCGGTGGCGTTGCCGCGTGCGATCTCGGCGAACGGCTCGCCGTTGGACGGATCGAAGACCTTGATGCGCAGGCCGTTGTCGGGCGCGATCAGGCGGTTGGCGACGAAGTGCTGGGCGTGCATGGGTGGCTCCGGGGCAGCGGGTGCAACAGGGGGCAGCACGGCGGCTGCGCTTTTCAGTGACGGCTGAAGAATGCGCCATTATCGCCGACACTGGCCAGCGTGCAATGCGCCGTGCCTGGCCCAGCTGTCAGCCTGCGGTCAGGCATGAGCCGCTATAATGCCCGCCATCCAACAACACCGCGCAGGCATCTGGAGAACCGCATGAGCTTCAACCTCGTAACCCCGGGCAAGGACATCCCCAACGATTTCAACGTCATCATCGAGATCTCGGCCCAGAGCGATCCGGTGAAGTACGAGGCAGACAAGGAAACCGGCCTGCTGTTCGTCGACCGCTTTATCGGCACCGGCATGCGCTATCCGGCCAACTATGGCTACATCCCGCAGACGCTGTCGGGCGACGGCGACCCGGTGGATGTGCTGGTGCTGTCGCCGTTCCCGATCCTGGCCGGCGCCGTGGTGCGCTGCCGTGCACTCGGGATGCTGAAGATGACCGACGAGTCGGGCGTGGACGCCAAGCTGGTCGCCGTGCCGCTGGACAAGCTGTCGCCGGCCACGGCCTACATGAAGGGCCTGTCGGACGTGCCGCAGAACCAGCTGGACCAGATCAAGCACTTCTTTGAGCACTACAAGGCACTGGAAGCCGGCAAGTGGGTCAAGGTCGAAGGCTGGGCTGGCATCGAGGAAGCCCACAAGGAAATCACCGACGGCGTGGCCAACTACAAGAAGTAAGCTGAACCGCCGCTGAAGAAGCCCCGCTCCGGCGGGGTTTTTTGTTGCCGCGCGCTTGATGTACGGCAGCATCCGGGCAAGTGCCTTGCGCTACGCTATGCGGGTGCTGACAAGAGGAGTCCCCTATGAATCCCATCACCGAAATCCAGGCATTGCCGCAGGCCTTGTCGCCGCTGCGCCGCTATGACCGGCTGGCGGTGTGCTTCCACTGGGCGGTGTTCCTGCTGGTGGCGCTGGCCTATTCCGCGATCGAGCTGAAGGGCAGTTTTGCCAAGGGCACGCCGCCGCGCGCGCTGGCGATGACAGTCCATGAATGGGCGGGGGCGCTGGTGCTGGTGCTGGCGGTGCCGCGCCTGGTGTGGCGCCTGGTGCGCGGCGCGCCCGCGCCGGAGCCGGGCGCGCGCTGGATGCAGTTGGCCGGCGAGGCCATGCACTGGGTGCTTTACTTGTATATCCTGGCCCAGCCGCTGCTGGGGCTGCTGGCGACGAACGCTGGCGGCCACCTGCTGGCGTTGCCTTCGCTGGGGCTGGAAGTGCCGGCGATGGTGGCGGCCGACCCGGCGCTGAAGGACACCGTCAAGGAGGTCCACGAGACCCTGGGCACCGCCTTCTACCTGGTGATCGGACTGCACGCGATGGCATCGCTGTTCCACCACTACATGCTGGGCGACAACACGCTGCGGCGGATGTGGCGCTGAGCGCCGGCTTGCGTGTTCAGGCGCGGGCGAACGGGTTGCGTTCGCCCAGTTCGTCCAGGTAGGCGTCAATGCCCTGGCGCTCGCGCGCCAGGAAGCGCTCGACGGCATCGGCAAAGGCGGGATGCGCCAGCCAGTGGGCCGAGCGCGTCGCCACCGGCAGGAAGCCGCGCGCCATCTTGTGCTCGCCCTGGGCGCCGCCTTCGAAGGTGCCTATGCCTTGCTCGATGCAGAATTCCAGCGGCTGGTAGTACGCGGTTTCGAAGTGCAGGCAGGCGTGGTACTCCAGTGCGCCCCAGTAGCGCCCGTAGAGCGTGCTGACTTCCGGCGTGTCGTCATAGACCAGTAGCGAACTGGCGATGGGCTGGCCCTCGCGCTCGGCGATCACCAGCAGCAGGTGCTGCGGCATGGTGGCGCCGATGCGCCGGAAGAAATCCAGGTTCAGGTAGGGCGTGGAATGGTGCTCGCGGTAAGTCTGGCGATAGCACCGGTTGAAGAACTTCCACGCGTCGTCGTCGATCTGCTCGCCACGCAGGCGCCGGAAGCCGATGCCGGCCTGCGCCACCTGGCGGCGCTCGGCGCGGATGTTCTTGCGCTTCTTCTGCGACAGCGTGGCCAGGAAGTCGTCAAAGCTGCCATAGCCGTCATTGGTCCAGTGGAACTGCACGCCGTGCCGCATCAGCATGCCGGCCTGCTGCATCAGCGCGGCCTCGGCCTCGTCGGGGAACAGGATGTGCAGCGACGACATCTGGCTTTCGGCGGCCAGCGCCAGCGCCGTCTGCAGCAGCAGGCGGCGCGCATGGGCGTCTTCGGCCAGCAGCCGCGCGCCGCGCACCGGCGTGAAGGGAATTGCCGCCAGCCACTTGGGGTAGTACTCGAGCCCGTTGCGGGCATAGGCGTCGGCCCAGGCCCAGTCGAAGACATATTCGCCATAGGAATGTGCCTTGGCGTAGAGCGGCATGGCCGCGGCCAGCCGTTCCGGGCGGCCGTCCTTGGCCGGCGCCCACAAAGTCAGGTAGCGCGGGTTCCACCCGGTCTCGGCGCAGGCGCTGCCGCTGGTGTGCAGGGCGTGCAGGAAGGCATGCTTCAGGAACGGCGTGGCGTCGGCGTGGTGCGCCACCAGGGCGTCCCAGGCGGCGGCATCGATCTCGCCCAGGTCGGAGATGATTTCGGTACGGTATTCCTGCGCAGGGTCGCCTGCCGACTTGCGCTTGTGCCGTGCCGGCTGGCGCTGGTCATTGCCCTCGCCGGGCACGCATGATTCAGACTGCATTGCACCAGTTCCCGTCTGTGGATCGATCGAGTCTACCGGAAACGATGCGCCGTTGCTGCGCCGCACGGCAGGGGCGGGCGTCGTAAAATGGAGCATCCTCGTCACCAGTGCTTGCCGAGGCATCCCGGGATGCTTCAGGCGGCGGCATGGTCCGCATGGTTCGATAACCAAGGCCCGATATGAAGAACCCGTTTTTCAACCTGTATTCCCACGGCTTTGCGCGTGTCGCGGTGGGCGTGCCCGTCTGCCGGGTGGCCGACCCGGCCTTCAACGCCGCCGAGACCATTGCCCTGGCGGCGCAGGCGGCCCAGAAGGGCGCCGTGCTGGTTGCGTTCCCGGAGCTGGGCATCTCCGCCTACACCTGCGACGACCTGTTCCACCAGCGCGCGCTGCTGGACGCCTGCGAGGCGGCGCTGGCCACCATCGTCGAGGCCTCGCGCAAGTTGCCGGCGGCGCTGATCGTCGGCATGCCGCTGCGGGTCGAGCACCAGTTGTTCAACTGCGCCGTGGTGGTGGCGCGCGGGCGTATCCAGGGCGTGGTGCCCAAGTCCTACCTGCCGAACTACTGGGAGTTCTACGAGGCGCGCCAGTTCAGCGCCGCCGACAACGCCGCGGTCGAGTCGATCCGGCTGCTGGGCCAGGACGTGCCGTTCGGCGCCGGGCTGCTGTTCGATGTCGAAGACATCCCCGACTTCCGCTTCCACGCAGAAATCTGCGAAGACGTCTGGGTGCCGATCCCGCCGTCGTCGTTCGCGGCGCTGGCCGGGGCCACGGTGCTGGTCAACCTGTCGGCCTCGAATATCGTGGTCGGCAAGGCCGGGTACCGGCACCAGCTGGTCTCGCAGCAGTCGGCGCGATGCCTGGCGGCCTACCTGTACACCTCGGCCGGCAAGGGCGAGTCTTCCACCGACCTGGCCTGGGACGGCCAGGCGCTGATCTGCGAGAACGGCGAGCTGCTGGCCGAATCCGAGCGCTTTGCCGATACCTCGCACCTGCTCTGCGCTGATATCGACGTCGAGCGGCTGTCGCGCGAGCGCATGCACCAGGTCACCTTCGGCCACTCGGTGCGCCGGCACAAGGCAGAAGTGGACAAGTTCCGCGTGGTGCGCTTCCCGCTCGACCTGACCCTGGAAAAGTCGCTGCCGCTGGCGCGCAACGTGGCGCGCTTCCCGTACGTGCCGGCCGATCCGCGCCAGCGCGACGAACGCTGCATGGAGGTCTACAACATCCAGGTGCAGGCGCTGGTGCAGCGCCTGTCGGCCAGCAAGATCAGCAAGGTGGTGATCGGCGTGTCGGGCGGGCTGGATTCCACCCACGCGCTGCTGGTCTGCGCCAAGGCGATGGACCGCCTGGGCCTGCCGCGCGCCAATATCCTGGCCTTCACCATGCCGGGCTTCGCCACCAGCGACCGCACGCTGCTGCAGGCGCGCCAGCTGATGCAGGTGGTGGGCTGCACCGCGACCGAGATCGATATCCGGCCGTCGTGCCTGGCCATGCTGAAGGACCTGGGCCACCCATACGCCGCCGGCGAGAAGGTCTACGACGTGACCTTCGAGAACGTGCAGGCCGGCGAGCGTACCAACCACCTGTTCCGGCTGGCCAATTTCCACCACGCCATCGTGGTCGGCACCGGCGACCTGAGCGAACTGGCGCTGGGCTGGTGCACCTATGGCGTGGGCGACCACATGTCGCACTACAACGTCAATGCCAGCGTGCCCAAGACGCTGATCTCGCACCTGGTGCGCTGGGTGGCCGAGACCGGGCAGGTGGGCGAGGGCGGTTCCGACGTGCTGCTGGCCGTGCTCGACACCGACATCAGCCCCGAGCTGGTCCCGGGCGACAGCAACCACGGCCCCGAGCAGAAGACCGAGAGCACCATCGGCCCGTATGAGCTGCAGGACTTCAACCTCTACTACACGCTGCGTTTCGGCTTCACGCCGTCCAAGATCGCCTTCCTGGCGCTGCATGCCTGGGGCGACCGCGAGCGTGGCGTCTGGCCCAACGGCCCGCATGTGGTACGCAACCAGTACGGGCTGCCGGAGATCAAGCGCAACCTGGCGATCTTCCTGGACCGCTTCTTCCGCACCAGCCAGTTCAAGCGCTCATGCATCCCGAACGCGCCCAAGGTGGGCTCGGGCGGATCGCTGTCGCCGCGCGGTGACTGGCGCGCGCCGAGCGATTCAGAGTCGGTGGTGTGGTTGGCGGACCTGGAGAAGGTGCCGGACTGAGCGCAGCGCCGGTCGAACCCCGGCTCTTGGGTGGCGGCTTGTGCACAGTTTCTCCAGTGGCTGTCCACAGGTTTATCCACAGGGCCGGGGCCTGCCCGGATGCGCGCTAGCCAACGCTGCGGCCGCGCTGGCTGTGGGGCAGGCGGAAATGCAAGCGGCCAAGGGCTGGTAAAATGCCACCCGGAGAGCGCCGCGACCGCGGCGATGCGCCGCCAGGCGCGTGAACAAACGATAAACAGGGGCCAGTCATGAAGCAGATTACCGCCATCATCAAACCGTTCAAGCTCGACGAGGTGCGTGAAGCCCTGGCCGACGTCGGCGTGACCGGTCTGACGGTGACCGAAGTGAAGGGATTTGGCCGCCAGAAAGGGCATACCGAGCTCTACCGTGGCGCCGAGTACGTGGTCGACTTCCTGCCCAAGATCAAGATCGAAGTGGTGGTGGCCGAGAACCAGCTGGACACCGTGCTGGACGCCATCGTCAAGGCCGCCCACACCGGCAAGATCGGCGACGGCAAGATCTTCGTCACCGAGATCGAGCGTGTGATCCGCATCCGCACCGGCGAGCAGGACGAAGCCGCGGTCTGAGCCTCGGGCCAGGATAGAGAAACGCCGCCTTGCAGGGCGGCGTTTTCATTGGTGGGTGCGGTTCAGCTGGGCAGCTTCCATCCGTAGCGCACCGACACCAGCCGCATGGCGATGATCGCCACTGCCCCGGTCAGCAGCGCCGCTTCCTGCTGCACCGCCAGCCAGGTCATGCCGACATAGATCCAGCAGCCGACAAAGGAGCAGGTGGCGTAGGGCGAGCGGTCGCGCAGGATCATCGGCACCTCGTTGCACAGCACGTCCCGCACCACGCCGCCGAACACGGCCGAGATGATGCCCATCATCACCGCCACGGTGGGCGTCATCTGCGCCACCAGCGCCAGCGAGGCGCCGGTCACCGAGAACAGCCCCAGCCCGATCGCGTCGGCCACGATCATGGCCCGGTCCGAGGCCACGCGGCTGACCACGCGCAGCACGAACGAGGCGCCGAACGACATCACGAAGATCAGCAGCACGTAGCCTTCGTGGTCGACCCAGTAGAACGGGCGCCGGTCCAGCAGCACGTCGCGCACGGTGCCGCCGCCAAAGGCGGTGGCAAAGGCCACCACGAAGGTGCCGACCACGTCCAGGCGCTGCTTGCGCGCGTCGACCACGCCCGAGACCGCGAAGGCGAGCACGCCGATCACCTCCATGATGTGGAGGATCAGGGGCAGCCGCCCCATCAGCAATTCAAGCGGAACGTGCATCCGTGGCGATGCGTCAGCTGCGCGGCTGGCGCAGCAGCACCATCAGCGCGCCGGCGCCGCCTTCGGCCTCGCGCGCCTGCACGAAGGCGAGCACTTCCTCCTTCTGCACCAGCCAGCTGCGCACCTTGCCCTTGAGCACTGGCAGCTTGTCGGGCGAGCCCAGGCCCTTGCCGTGGATCACGCGCACACAGCGCACGCCGTTGCGCACCGAGCGGCGCAGGAACTCGGCCAGCGCCTCGCGCGCCTCGTCGCTGCGCAGGCCGTGCAGGTCGACCTTGTCCTGCGCCACCCATTCGCCGCGGCGCAGCTTGCGGATCACGTCCATGCCGATGCCGGGCCGGCGGAACGACAGGGCCTCGTCGGTTTCCAGCAGGCTTTCCACGTCGAAATCATCGGACAGCGAGGCCGCCAGCACGGCTTCGTCGTTGCGGCGCGACTGCACCGGCACCGGGGCGGGCTTGCTGGCGGGCAGGGGGGCGCGGTTGCGGTCGCGCAGCTGGCTGACCTGGCCCACGCTGGTGCGGAAGACGTCGGCCTCTTCACGGGCGCGCCGGGCGGCCTGCTCGGCGGCCACGCGCTCGGCTTCGCGGCGCTCGGTATCGGCCTTGAGGGTGTCGCGCAGCCTGGCAAGGTCGTTCAGGCCGAAACGTTGGGGCGGTCGGTCGGGTTTGCGGGCGCCGTGCGTCATTGAAAAATCTCCGGGGGCTCGGCGCAGATTATATCGACTGGCGGGGCGGCAGGAGATGCCGCAAGGGACGCGCCGGCGGGCCGTGGCGGCCCGGCCGGCGGAGGGGCGGTGCTTACTTCAGGGCTTCAACAAAGCGCTGGGCGTCCAGCGCGGCCATGCAGCCCGTGCCGGCGCTGGTGATGGCCTGGCGGTAGACATGGTCCTGCACGTCGCCGGCGGCAAACACGCCTGGCACGCTGGTGGCGGTGGCGTCGCCCTGCAGGCCCGACTTGGTCACCAGGTAGCCGTTTTCCATGGCCAGCTGGCCTTCGAACAGGTCGGTGTTGGGCTTGTGGCCGATGGCGATGAACACGCCCGCCAGCTTCAGGTCCTCGGCCTGGCCGGTCTTGGTGCCGCGCACGCGGATGCCGGTCACGCCGGATTCATCGCCCAGCACCTCGTCCAGCACGCTGTCGTAGCGGATCACCACGCGGCCTTCCTTTTCACGCTGCAGCAGGCGGTCGACCAGGATAGGCTCGGCGCGGAAGCTGTCGCGGCGGTGGATCACGGTGACCTTGCTGGCGATATGCGACAGGTACAGCGCCTCTTCCACGGCGGTGTTGCCGCCACCGACCACGGCCACTTCCTGGTTCTTGTAGAAGAAGCCGTCGCAGGTGGCGCAGGCCGACACGCCGCGGCCCATGAAGGACTCTTCGGACGGCAGGCCCAGGTACTGCGCCGAGGCGCCGGTGGCGATGATCAGCGCGTCGCACGTATATTCACCGGCGTCGCCGATCAGGCGGAAGGGGCGGGCCGGCTGGCCGTTGTCGTCCACCAGCTTGGCGGTGTGGATGTGATCGAAGATGATTTCGGTCTTGAATTCCTCGGCGTGCGCCAGCAGGCGCTGCATCAGTTCAGGACCCTGGACGCCCTTGGCATCGCCCGGCCAGTTCTCGACGTCCGTGGTGGTCATCAGCTGGCCGCCCTGTGCCAGGCCGGTGATCAGCACCGGTTCCAGGTTGGCGCGGGCCGCGTAGACCGCGGCGGTATAGCCGGCGGGACCAGAACCGAGAATCAGCACTTTTGCGTGTTTTGCCATGATGCGTTCCTGTGGCCGGTGCGGCATGCTGCCCACCGGCATTGCTCGAAAGCGACATTATAAGAGGAGCCGCATTTGCTCACTGTTGCAAATTCCAATGAGTGCGATAGTCTCGGGCCACGTTAAAATGGCCGCCACGATGACCGTCAGTCACCTGGTGAGCAACCACTGACCGCTGCCGGCATCGGCCCGAAACGCATCCGGAATCACCTTACACGCGAGTCTTAACCAGGCATGGCCCGAGCTACCACGACCACCCGCACCGATCCCTCAGCCTTGCCATCCCGCATCGGCAAACTGCTGGGAGAGGTCCGCTGGTTCCTGCTGCTGGCCGTCACGCTGGGTTTCCTGTGCGTGCTGGCCAGCTACAGCAAGACCGATCCCGGCTGGTCGCATGCCAACCAGGTGGCCGATATCCACAACCTGGGCGGGCGCGTCGGCGCCTGGGTGGCCGACGTGCTGTTCTTCATCTTCGGCTTTTCCGCCTACTGGCTGGCGGTGCTGCTGGTGCGCCGCTGCTGGCGCGGCTGGCGCACGCTGACCGCCGAGCTGCCCGAGCGCGCGGACCCCGGCCTGCACCGCCAGGGCGTGACCGTCAGCTGGATCGGCTTTGGTCTGACCCTGTTCTCCAGCATGGGCCTGGAGGCGATCCGCATGTACCCGTTGCGCGCCGCGCTGCCGCGCGCGCCGGGCGGGGTGCTGGGCGACCTGCTGGGCGGCTGGCTGCAGGTGGCGCTGGGTTTCACCGGCGCGACCCTGCTGTTGCTGCTGCTGCTGGCGATCGGGCTGTCGCTGTTCTTCCATTTCTCCTGGCTGACCGTGGCCGAGCACGTCGGCGGCTTTGTCGAGACCCTGTTCCTGGGCTTCAAGGCCCGCCGCGAGAGCAAGCAGGACCGCATCATCGGCGAGGCCGCCAAGACCGAGCGCAAGGAAACCGTCGAGGTGCAGCGCGTGCGCATCGAAGAGGCGGCGCCGGTGCAGATCGTGCGCCCGCAGGCAGTGCCCAAGCATGAGCGCGTCGAGCGTGAGAAGCAGCAGCCGCTGTTTGCCGATATCCAGGACTCGGACCTGCCGCCGCTGTCGCTGCTGGACCCGATTCCGCCGCACCAGGAAACCGTCAGCGCCGAGACCCTGGAGTTCACCTCGCGCCTGATCGAGAAAAAGCTCAAGGACTTCGGCGTCGAGGTCAAGGTGGTGGCGGCCTACCCGGGCCCGGTCATCACGCGGTATGAGATCGAGCCGGCCACCGGCGTCAAGGGCAGCCAGGTGGTGAACCTGGCGCGCGACCTGGCGCGCTCGCTGTCGCTGGTGTCGATCCGCGTGGTCGAGACCATCCCGGGCAAGAACTACATGGGGCTGGAGCTGCCCAACCCGAAGCGCCAGACCGTGCGCCTGTCGGAAATCCTCGGCTCGCAGGTCTACAACGAGAGTTCGTCCAGCCTGACCATGGCGCTGGGCAAGGACATCGCCGGCAAGCCGATGGTGGCCGACCTGGCCCGCATGCCGCACTGCATGGTGGCCGGCACCACCGGCTCGGGCAAGTCGGTCGGCATCAACGCGATGATCCTGTCGCTGCTGTACAAGGCCAAGGCGGAAAGCGTACGCCTGATCCTGATCGACCCGAAGATGCTCGAAATGAGCGTCTACGAGGGCATCCCGCACCTGCTGTGCCCGGTGGTGACCGACATGCGCCAGGCCGGCAATGCCCTGAACTGGGCGGTCGGCGAGATGGAGCGCCGCTACAAGCTGATGAGCAAGCTGGGCGTGCGCAACCTGGCCGGCTACAACAAAAAGATCGACGAGGCCGCGGCCCGCGAAGAAAAGATCCCCAACCCGTTCAGCCTGACCCCGGACGCCCCGGAGCCGCTGGACCGGCTGCCCACCATCGTCATCGTCATCGACGAGCTGGCCGACCTGATGATGGTGGTCGGCAAGAAGGTGGAAGAGCTGATCGCCCGCATCGCGCAGAAGGCGCGCGCGGCCGGCCTGCACCTGGTGCTGGCCACGCAGCGTCCGTCGGTGGACGTGATCACCGGCCTGATCAAGGCCAATGTGCCGACCCGGATCGCGTTCCAGGTCAGCAGCAAGATCGACTCGCGCACCATCCTCGACCAGCAGGGCGCCGAAGCGCTGCTGGGCATGGGCGACATGCTCTACCTGGCGCCGGGCACCGGCCTGCCGGTGCGCGTGCACGGCGCCTTTGTCTCGGACGAGGAAGTCCACCGCGTGGTGGAAAAGCTCAAGGAATCCGGCGAAGCCAACTACATTGAGGGCATCCTCGAAGGCGGCCTGACCGATGACGCCGGCGGCGGCGACGGGTTTGGCGGCGGTGCCGGCATTGGCGGTGGCGGCGGCGAGGCCGATCCGCTGTACGACCAGGCCGTCGAGGTGGTGCTGAAGAACCGGCGCGCGTCGATCTCGCTGGTGCAGCGCCACCTGCGCATCGGCTACAACCGTGCCGCGCGGCTGCTGGAGGATATGGAGAAGGCAGGGCTGGTGTCGGCGATGTCGGGCAACGGCAATCGTGACATTCTGGCGCAGGGTGGCGGTGCGGCCGCGCGTGACGATGACTGAGCGCTGCCAGCGCTCCTCCCATGCGGCCTGTGATGTGTGCTAGCGGCGCTTGAGCAGCACGTCGAGCTTCGTGTTGATGGTTTCAAATTGCTTGTCGACGCGCACTTCCAGGCGCTCGATGCGCGCATCGACCGCATCGAGGCGATCCGTGAGGCGGCGGTCCATCTCGGTCATCCGGGTGGCGAGCGGCGCGGTGGCCTTGTCGACCTTGTCTTGCGTGGTCTCATTCAGCCATGTCATCACGGAAAAGACAAAGGCCACGCCCGCCAGGATGCCTGTGCCGACCATGGCGGGACTAAGGAGCTTGGTAGCGGCAGTCTTTCCCCGTCGAGCTTCGAGTTCGATCCTGACCCTGCGCGCCGCGATCCTGTCGATCTCGTCGCGATCGAGGCGCCTGAAACCGTGCCGGAACGGCAGGCGGCCATCGGTACGCTTGTCCTCGGAAGCATTGGATGTTGTCATATTGCTGGCCCGGTCGGAATGGCCGCCTTGCAGCGAAGCAACATGCATAAGGCGACGTGGCGATTGCTCTACGTGCATGCCTTGCATTATGACCGCCCCGGCCGGTAAGTAAGTGTTTCGCCTGGATACGGGATATCGCCACAGGCTGCCCTTTCCCGCGAATTCAGAGTTTTCGCCGCAGAACAGGCGCGGTTCCCGCGGTGTCTGCCGTAATATCCGGTTACCCGCGAGCGCGGGCCGTGTGGAATCCTCCGGCTGCCGCCTGCTCTAAACAGACAAGTTGCCCGTGCAGCGGCCTACAGCGTTGGGCGCCGCACACGCGGCGACGCCCTCCATAACTACCAGGACCCGAACCATGCGCAACCGCATCATCGTGTCGGCCTGCGCCGCGCTGGCGATGTTTGCCATCCAGGCGCCGGCCCATGCCGCAGCCACTGACCAGTTGCAGAGCTTTGTCACCGGCGTGAAGAGCGCGCGCGGCGAATTCACGCAGCGCCAGGTCAAGGGGCAGGGCGCCAACGGCAAGGTGACCGGCACCTCCAGCGGCACCTTTGTGTTCTCGCGCCCGGGCAAGTTCACCTGGCGCTATACCAGGCCCTACGACCAGCTGCTGCAGGCCGACGGCCAGACCCTGTACATCTATGACAAGGACCTGAACCAGGTCACCGAGCGCAAGCTCGACGGCGCACTCGGCTCCAGCCCGGCGGCGATCCTGTTCGGCAGCAACGACCTGGAAAAGAACTTCGTGGTCAAGAACGGCCCGACGCGCGACGGCGTAGAGTGGCTGGAGCTGACGCCCAAGGCCAAGGACACGCAGTTCGAGCGCATCGGCATCGGCTTCAAGGCCGGCAATCTTGAAGCCATGGAACTGCGCGACGCGTTCGGCAACACCACCCTGCTGACCTTCACGGGCATGCAGAAGAACCCGCCGCTGGCGGCCGATGCATTCCGGTTCACGGTGCCCAAGGGCGCCGATGTGATGAAGCAGTGAGGCCCGCCATGAACGATCCGCAGGAAGGTCCGGCAGTCACCATCCGTTCCCGGCGCAGCCAGCACGCCGTGTTGCTGGCCAGTGCCGGCGCGCTGCTGTTGGCGGCATGTGCCAGCAGCGGCGGCGGTGCCAGCAAGTTCGATGTCGATTCCTTCCTGCGCGCACCGGACTCGGGATTGCCCGAAGTGCTGGGCAATCCGGGCTTTCTCAAGGCCACGCGCGTGTCCGCCACCGAGTGCGCGGTGATGCTGCAGTCGGCCAGCACCGGCGTGCTGGAAGACCTGCCGCCCAGCAGCAATGCGCGCGGCCCGGCCTGGCTGTTGCATCCGAAGGGCCAGCCGGACCAGGTATGGCTGGTGGTCAGCGAGTCCGGCGGCGAGCGCACCTGCCATGGGCCGCTGCCGGCCGACGCCATGCGGGCGCTGGCCGCCCGGGCCAAGGGCTGAACCCGAGGCGCCGCCGTCAGTGCGGCTTGATGGCGATCTTCAGCACGCCGTTGCGCTGGTTGGCGAACAGGTCGTAGGCCGCGACGATGTCGTCCAGCTTGTACTGGTGCGTCACCAGCGCTCCCAGGTCGACCCGCCCCGACTCGATCACATTGATCAGCCGCCGCATGCGTTCCTTGCCGCCGGGGCACAGCGCGGTGTTGATCTTGTGGTCGCCCAGCCCCGCGGCGAAAGCCGACAGCGGAATGGTCAGGTCGCTTGAATAGACCCCCAGGCTGGACAGCATGCCGCCGGGCTTGAGCACGCGCAGCGACTGCTCGAAGGTTGCCTGCGTGCCCAGCGCCTCGATCGAGGCATCCACGCCGCGCCCGCCGGTCAGCTTCATGACCTCGTCCACCACGTCGCAGTTGCGGAAGTTCAGGACCACGTCCGCGCCCATCTTGCGCGCGATCTCCAGCCGGTGGTCGTTGCCGTCGATGGCGATGATGGTGGTGGCGCCGCACAGCCGCGCGCCGGCGGTCGCGCATAGCCCGATCGGGCCCTGCGCGAACACGGCCACGGTGTCGCCGATGCGGATATTGGCGTTTTCCGCGCCCTTGAAGCCGGTGGACATGATGTCGGGGCACATCAGCACCTGCTCGTCTGTGAGGCCATCGGGGATTGGCGCCAGGTTGGCCTGGGCGTCGGGCACCAGCACGTATTCCGCCTGGGTACCGTCGATCATGTTGCCGAAGCGCCAGCCCGCGGTCGCCTTGTAGCCGTGGCAGCCGCACTGGCCGCTGGCCATCAGGTAGCTGCCATCCTGCGAGGCCACGCCGTCCTGCGCCGCGTAGGAGTTGAAGTTGGGGCAGATTGCGCCGGCGATCACGCGCTGGCCTTCGCGGTATCCCGTCACCGCGCTGCCGAGCTTTTCAATGATGCCGACGGGCTCATGGCCCACGGTCAGGCCCTTCGCCACCGGGTACTCACCCTTGAGGATGTGCACGTCGGTGCCGCAGATGGTGGTGGTGGTGATACGCACCAGCGCATCGTTGGGGCCGATATCCGGGATCGGCTTGTCTGCCAGTTCGATCCGGCCAGGCTCGACAAAAACGGCGGCTTTCATCATTGCGGTCATGCGTTGCTCCCAGGGAAGGCGCAGAGGGATGCGCGGTGGGTGGAGTGGTGCGGGACGTTGCCGGCCCGCTTACTTACTGATAGCACGCATGGCTTATAGCTCGGTTTATCCAGATCAAGCCGAAGCCACACTGAAAATGTGCGCAATACAACGTAATCTGGCAAAAGTTTCATATCGGTGTGCAAAGAAGCTGAACGCCGCGGTGTGCCGTGTGTCCCAGCATCCTCATACTCGCCAAATCCATCAGGAGAACGACATGATTGCGAAGCGAACCATCCGGCGTTGGCTGCGCCAGTCCGCCATGCTGGCGGCGGGCGGGGCCCTGCTGGCGGCTTGCGCGGCGCCCGCGCCGACCGGCCCGCAAGGCGCGCGTGGCACGCCGGAGGGCTGTGCCGCCGACAAGCTGGCCGACGGTGCCTTGGTCGGCAAGCCCGAGGCCGAAGCCATCGGCCTGCTGCAGGGCTGCGCGTGGCGACTGGGCGAGCGCGACGGCCAGCAGTTCCCCGGCACCACGGACTACAACCCGCAACGCCGCACGCTGGGCGTCAAGGCTGGCAAGGTGGTCTGGGTACGCCGCGGCTGAGATTCGGCGCCCGCCTTGCCGGTTCGTCTTCGCACAGGGGGCGATTAGGTTAGTGCGGGCATCTCCCTGGTATTGATCGGTCAACGGGCGTCAACATGACAGAAATGTAATTTGACCGCCTGAACAAGAATCAATATTGTTTCCCGCTGACCGGAATCCAATAACCGGGCGGCCTCGGGGTCCCCGGCGGCTGCCCAAACCATGCTGGGGAGCCATCCGCGTGAAGACCACTATCCGAACCTTGCTGCCGCGCGCTGTGGCGCTGGCCCTGCTGACCCTGCCGCTCGCCGCTGCGGCGCAGGAAAAGGTGCTCAACCTCTACACCGCGCGTCACTACCAGACGGACGAAGCGCTGTACGCCAACTTCACCAAGCAGACCGGCATCAAGATCAACCGCATCGAAGGCCAGGAAGACCCGCTGCTGGAGCGTATCCGCAATGAAGGCGCCAACAGCCCGGCGGACGTGTTCATCACGGTGGATATCGGCCGCCTGTGGCGCGCCCAGCAGGCTGGCGTGTTTGCGCCGGTAAAGTCGAAGGCGCTGGAATCGCGCATCCCGGCCAACTATCGCGACCCCAATGGCGAATGGTTCGGCTTCTCGGCGCGCGGCCGCGTGATTGCCTACAACAAGACCGCGGTCAAGGCCGGCGATATCGCCAGCTATGAAGACCTGGCCGATCCCAAGTGGAAGGGCAAGGTCTGCACGCGTTCCAGCGGCCATGTCTACAACCTGTCGCTGGTCTCCAGCCTGATCGCCCACGATGGCGAGGCACGCACCGAGCAGTGGGCGCGCGGCGTGGCCGCCAACCTGGCGCGCGTGCCCAAGGGCGGAGACACCGACCAGCTCAAGGCGGTTGCCGCCGGCGAGTGCGACGTGGCCATCGCCAACACCTATTACATCGCGCGTCTGCTGAAGTCGACCAAGCCGGAAGACAAGGCCGTGGCCGACAAGCTGGGCGTGCTGTGGCCGAACCAGTCGAGCCAGGGCGTGCACATGAACGTCTCGGGCGGCGGCATGCTCAAGCATGCGCCCAACAAGGAAGCGGCGGTCAAGTTCCTGGAGTACCTGGCCAGCGACGAGGCGCAGCGCTACTTTGCCGACGGCAACAACGAATGGCCGGTGGTGCAGGGCGTGAAGGTCAGCAACCCGGCGCTGGAAGCGCTGGGCACGTTCAAGGCCGACACCATCAACGTGGCCGAGCTGGGCAAGTACCAGCCGCAAGCGCAGAAGCTGGTGGACCGCGCCGGTTTCAAGTAAGCCGCCACGGCCTTTGCAGTAGGGGCGGTTCCTGCTACAGCAGGAACCGCTTGTTCCCAGTCACCTGCGTGGGCTCCAGCTTGCGGAACGTCAGCTTCACGCTGCTGTTGAGCCGCCGCCCCGCCTGTCGCCGCACCAGTGCGCGGTGCAGCAGGCCCTTGTGGCCGACCGTGCCTTCGGCATAAGGCTGGTCCGAGGTCCCGCCCAGCGCCATCGCGGCCAGTGCCTGGTTGCGTTCGGCCGCACTCTTTTCCAGCAGCTTGTCCAGCGCCATGCGGGCGCGCACCTGCGCGGCCAGCGCGATGTCGCCGGGATTGGCGCGGGCGCGCTCGGCGTCCCACGGCAGTTGCACCTTGCCGGCAACGCGGCGCAGCGCGGCGCGCAGTTCGGCGCCATCCATCCGGGTTTCCTGCACGATCCAGACGGCGTCATGGCGCAGCACCGCTTCGGCATCGGCCATGCGGCGCACCAGCGCGGGCTGCAGCTCGGGCGACGAGAACTGCCGCGCGCGGCGGATCGCGTTGAGCGCGATGCGTCGCACCTGCGGGTTGGCGTGATCGAACAGGTCGGCGATGACGCGCGCGGCGGTGTCGGCCGAATCGACCATCTCGGCCAGCTGTCCGGCCAGCGAGACTTCTTCCACGCCGCTCAGCTTGTTGCGGCTCAGCCGGTTCAACTTGAACAGCAGGATGTGATATCGCAGCATAGGTTCTTGCGCGGCAGGCATGCCGCTGTTCGCTCCCGGGCGAACGCCGGGCCATAAAAGGCTATCGGCGCGTTGTGGCGCGACTTTAGGGCAAGAAGCGTGGGAGGCTCAGCGCTGCGCTTCGCGCCGGATCGTGCGCGACAGCACGATCACCGGCAGCAGGCCCACGGCCACGATCACCAGCGAGGCGGTGGCGGCCTCGGTCAGGCGCTCGTCGGCAGCGAGGTTGTAGGCCTGCACGGCCAGCGTGTCGAAGTTGAACGGGCGCATCACGAAGGTGGCCGGCAACTCCTTCATCACGTCGACAAAGACGATCAGTGCCGCGGTCAGCAGGCTGCCTCGCAGCATCGGGAAATGCACGCGCCGCAGCGTGGCGCCGGGGCCGTGGCCCAGGCTGCGCGCGGCCGCATCCATGCTGGGGGTGATCTTGCCCAGCCCGGCATTGACGGTCTGCAGCGCCACGCCCAGGAAGCGCACCAGCAGCGCATAGACCAGCGCGGCGATGCCGCCGGTCAGCAGCAGCCCCACCGAGAGCCCGAACTGCTGCTGCAGCCAGGCCGACAGCGCGTTGTCGAGCCGCGCCACCGGCACCAGCACGCCCACGGCAATGACCGAGCCCGGCAGCGCATAACCCATGCCGCACAGCCGCGTCAGGCCGCGCATCAGCCAGCTGCGCTTGCCGTTGGCCGCGCGCGCGGCGTAGCCCACCGCCAGCGCGACCGTCACCGCAGCCAGCGCGGTGGCGCTGGCCAGCAGGAAGCTGTTGCGCACCAGCCCGACAAAGCGCGCGCCGAACTGCGCATCGCCGTCGGTGAAGGCCATGCGGCACAGCATCAGCGCGGGAATCAGGAAGCCCAGCAGCACCGGCACCATGCATACGGCCAGCGCCAGCCAGCCGCGCGCGCCGTCCAGCGTCCAGGCCACGGCGCGGCGCTGGTTGCCGTAGACCTGCGCGCGGCCGCGGCTGGCGCGCTCCATCAGCAGGATGGCGGCGACGAACAGCAGCATGCATGCCGACAGCTGCGCCGCGGCGTTCTTGTCGCCAAGCGAGAACCAGGCGCGGTAGATGCCAGTGGAGAAAGTCGGGATGGCAAAGTAGGCGACGGTGCCGAAGTCGGCCAGCGTTTCCATCATTGCCAGCGCGGTGCCGGCAACGATGCCGGGGCGCGCCAGCGGCAGCACCACGCGCCAGAGCCGGCTCCAGGTGCCGTGGCCGAGCAGGCGCGCGGCCTCCAGCGTGTTCTGGGTCTGCTGCAGGAAGGCGGCGCGCGCGGTCAGGTAGACGTAGGGATACAGCACCAGCGAGAACAGGGCGATGGCGCCGCCCAGCGAGCGGATATCTGGAAACCAGTACTCGCGCGCCTTCCAGCCGGTCAGCTCGCGCAACCAGCCCTGCACCGGCCCGGCAAACTGCAGCGCGTCGGTGTAGGCATAGGCGATCACGTAGGCGGGCATCGCCATCGGCAAGACCAGCGCCCATTCCATCACGGCGTGGCCCGGGAAACGGTAGGTCGATACCAGCCAGGCGGTGGTCACCCCCAGCAGCAATACCCCCACGGCGACGCCGCACAGCAGCCAGACGGTGTTGAGCACGTATTCCGCCAGCACCGTGTCGATCAGGTGGCGCCAGGTGTCGCCGGCGGGCAGCAGCACGGCCGAGGCGATCACCAGCACCGGCACGGCGATCAGCAGCGCCATCACCAGGGTGGCCAGGGTCAGGGGATGGAAGCGGCGGCGGCTGGACAGGAGCATGCGTCGGAAAGTGGGCGGAAGTGCCGCGCACAGCGTGCGGCTGCCGCATTCTAGCAATGTGGGGCACGCATTTGCCCCGAAAGGCGCTCACGGCCCCCGGCCGCGTCCCTATAATGCGCACATGCGAACCGATTCCTATTCACGCTTGCCCGGCGCCCAGGCCCGCAGCCGGCCGGCGACCCGCGCAGGCGTTGCTGACGTCACTGGCGCTGGCGCCGCTGTCATCGAGGTCGACCATATCCGTCACGCTTTTGGCCGCCATGTGGTGGTCAAGGGGCTGTCGTTCTCGGTGGCGCGCGGCAATATCGCCTGCCTGCTGGGGCCCAGCGGCTGCGGCAAGACCACGGTGCTGCGTGCCATCGCCGGTTTCGAGCCGCTGCAGGACGGCCGCATCGTGCTGGACGGGCAGGTCGTGTCGTCGTCCGGGGCGATGCTGGCGCCGGAGCAGCGCCGCATCGGCATGGTGTTCCAGGACTATGCACTGTTCCCGCACCTGGACGTGGCGGCCAACGTGGGTTTCGGCCTGGTGCGCGCCAGCCGCGCCGGGCGCGCGGCGCGCGTGGACGAGGTGCTGCAGCTGGTCGGACTGGCCGGCGCGGGCCGCAAATATCCGCATGAGCTTTCCGGCGGCCAGCAGCAGCGCGTGGCGTTGGCGCGCGCGCTGGCACCGCGCCCGGAGCTGCTGCTGCTCGACGAGCCGTTCTCCAACCTCGATGTCGACCTGCGCGAACGCCTGAGCCTGGAGGTGCGCGCGATCCTGAAGGCGCAGGGCACCACCGCGATCCTGGTCACCCACGACCAGCACGAGGCCTTTGCCATGGCCGACGAGATCGGGGTCATGCACGACGGGGTGATCGAGCAGTGGGGCAGCGCGCACGACCTCTACCACCGGCCGATATCGCGCTTTGTCGCGGGCTTTATCGGGCAGGGCGTGCTGATGGCGGGGCGGTTGCGCGAGACCGCGGAGATTGAACTGGAACTGGGCCTGCTGCGCCCCGCGGCGCCGCTGGCGCTGCCCGCTGGCGCCGCCGTAGACGTGCTGGTGCGCCCCGATGACATCATCCACGACGACGCCAGCCCGATGCGCGCCGAGGTGGTCCACAAGGCCTTCCGCGGCGCCGAGATCCTGTACACGCTGCGCCTGGCCAGCGGCGGCCGCGTACTGGCGCTGGTGCCGTCCCACCACAACCATGCCGTGGGCGAGCGCATCGGCATCCGTGTCGAGATCGAGGATGTGGTGGCATTTGCCGCCTAGCGTGCCACGCAGGGGCAGGGCGCCGATGGTCTACACTGTGGCGTTCTGCATTCACAAGGCTTGAATACCGTGGCGGACACGCTGTTTTCCGATACTCCCGACCGTTCCCGGCAACCGCTGGCCGAGCGCCTGCGCCCGCGCACCATCGACGAGGTGATCGGGCAACAGCACCTGCTCGGTGCGGGCAAGCCGCTGCGCGTGGCGTTCGAGTCCGGCGAGCCGCATTCGATGATCCTGTGGGGCCCTCCGGGCGTGGGCAAGACCACGCTGGCGCGGCTGATGGCCAGTGCCTTCGACGCCGAGTTCATCGCGCTGTCGGCGGTGCTGTCGGGGGTCAAGGACATCCGCGAGGCGGTCGAGCGCGCCGAGCAGTTTCGCGCGCACGGCCGGCGCACGCTGGTGTTCGTCGACGAAGTCCACCGTTTCAACAAGAGCCAGCAGGATGCCTTCCTGCCGCATGTGGAAAGCGGGCTCTTCACCTTTATCGGCGCCACCACCGAGAACCCCTCGTTCGAAGTCAACGGCGCCTTGCTGTCGCGCGCTGCGGTCTATGTGCTCAAGAGCCTGGACGATGCCGAGCTGACCCAGCTGGCGCTGCGCGCCAGCGAAGAACTCGGCGCACAGGCGGGCGACCTGAGCTGGCAGGACGAAGCGCTGCAGCTGATCGTGGCCTCGGCCGATGGCGACGGGCGCAAGCTGCTGAACAATATCGAGATCGTGGCGCGTGCCGCGCGCACCGCCGGCGCCGCGCAGATCGATACCGCGCTGCTGGGCAGCGCGCTGTCGGAAAACCTGCGCCGCTTCGACAAGGGCGGCGACGCCTTCTACGACCAGATCAGCGCGCTGCACAAGTCCGTGCGCGGCTCGGACCCGGACGCGGCGCTGTACTGGTTCTGCCGCATGATCGACGGCGGCGCCGACCCGCGCTACCTGGCGCGGCGCATCGTGCGCATGGCATGGGAGGATATCGGCCTGGCCGATCCCCGTGCCGCCCGCATCACGCTGGACGCGGCCGAGACCTATGAGCGCCTTGGCTCGCCCGAGGGCGAGCTGGCGCTGGGCCAGGCCCTGATCTACCTGGCCGTGGCGCCCAAGTCCAACGCCGGCTACAACGCCTACAACGCGGCGCGCGCCTTCGTCGCCAAGGACAAGTCGCGTGCGGTGCCGGTGCACCTGCGCAACGCGCCGACCAAGCTGATGAAGGAGCTTGGCCACGGCCACGCCTACCGCTACGCGCACGACGAGCCCGAGGCCTACGCCGCCGGCGAGCACTACTTCCCGGACGACCTCAAGGCCCAGGACTGGTACCAGCCGGTGCCGCGCGGGCTGGAGGGCAAGATCGCCGAGAAGCTGCGCCACCTGCGCGAGCTGGATGCCGCCTGGCATCGCGAGCAGCGCGTGGCCAAGCCAAAGGACGGCGGCAAGGGCGGGGAGTGAGCGGTGGCGTGAGCCGGCAACACGGCGCTGGCCTGGCATCGCCCGGTTCGCGCCGGACGGGGCCGGTGCAGTAAAATGGCGGGTCCGCCGGCATGTCGCTGGCCCTGCACTTCACCAAAGCAACATGCTCGACATCCAGCTGTTCCGCAAAGACATCGACGCCGTGGCGCAACGCCTTGCCACGCGCGGCTACCAACTCGACGTTGCGGCGTTCCAGGCACTTGAAGCCGAACGCAAGCAACTGCAGACCCAGACCGAGGAACTGCAGGCGCGCCGCAACAGCCTGTCCAAGCAGATCGGCATGCTCAAGGGCAAGGGCGAGGACGCCTCGGCCGTGATGGCGGAAGTTGGCGGCATCGGCGACACGCTCAAGGCCTCGGCCGCGCGGCTGGACGAGATCCAGGCGCACCTGGCCGAGCTGATGCTGGCCATCCCCAACCTGCCGCATGAAAGCGTGCCGGTGGGCAACGACGAAACCCAGAACGTTGAAGTGCGCCGCGTGGGCGAGCCGCGCCAGTTTGACTTCGCCGTGCGCGACCACGTCGACGTGGGCGAGAAGCTGGGCCTGGACTTCGACACCGCGGTCAAGGTCACCGGTTCGCGCTTCTCGATGCTGCGCGGCGGCCTGGCGCGCATGAACCGCGCGCTGGTCCAGCTGATGCTCGACACCCATACGCAGGAACACGGCTACACCGAGATGTACGTGCCGTACATGGTCAACGCCGCCTCGATGCGCGGCACCGGCCAGCTGCCCAAGTTCGAGGAAGACCTGTTCAAGGTGCCGCGCAAGGTCGGCAGCGAAGACGGCGAGCGCATCGAGAACTTCTACCTGATCCCGACCGCCGAGGTGCCGCTGACCAATATCGTGCGCGACGCCATCGTCGCCGGCGAGAAGCTGCCGCTGCGCTTTGTCGCGCATACGCCGTGCTTCCGCTCGGAGGCCGGCTCGTACGGCAAGGACACGCGCGGCATGATCCGCCAGCACCAGTTCGACAAGGTCGAGCTGGTGCAGGTGGTGCCGGCCGCGCAGTCGTTCGAGGCGCTGGAACAACTGACCGGCCACGCCGAGGCAATCCTGAAGAAGCTGGAGCTGCCGTTCCGCACCATCGTGCTGTGCACCGGCGACATGGGCTTCGGCAGCACCAAGACCTACGACCTCGAAGTGTGGATCCCCGCGCAGAACACCTACCGCGAGATCAGCTCGTGCTCGAATATGGGCGACTTCCAGGCGCGCCGCATGCAGGCGCGCATGCGCGCGGGGCAGGGCAAGCCGGAGCTGGTGCACACCCTCAACGGCTCCGGGCTGGCCGTGGGCCGCACGCTGGTGGCGATCCTCGAGAACTACCAGAACGCAGACGGCTCTGTCACCGTGCCGGCCGCGCTGCAGCCGTACATGGGCGGCATCACCCGCCTGGAACCGGAGATGTAAAGCGAACCGAAAAAATCCGCTGCCAGCCTATTGCATTGGCTGGCCGGACATGGCTATAATTTTGGTTTCGCCACACGGCAACAAGTTACCGGAGAGGTGGCAGAGTGGTCGAATGTACCTGACTCGAAATCAGGCGTACCGGCGACGGTACCGTGGGTTCGAATCCCACCCTCTCCGCCAAAATAAGAAGCTGCCCGGCTCGACCACCGGACAGGCAAAAACAGTGTAGTAAAACTCAGGCCGACGCCCACGAAAGTGCGCGTCGGTTTTGTTTTTCTGGCGCGCCCCCCTCCGAGGGATGGCGCAAGCGCTAGCCGACGTACGCGATGGACTCTCGCATGGGGAGCCGCCGGCTGGCGATACGGGCCTGGTTTCGTGCGGCACGTGCGTCGACTCGCTGGCAACCAGTTCGAACATGACTAGACGCCCAGCGGATAAACGTCCTTATTGCTAAATGCCCGAGCGATCAAGCCGTGCTGAAGATAGGCTGATAACGGGCCCCCTCCTCCTGAGACTTGCCAGCCCTCCTACTTTTGGCGGATGCCTCCCGTGGCAGAACTGTCGCAAGATTTAGCGAAGCCTTACCCGGGGGGGAGTCATGAGGCGTTTAAATGTGGCGGTTCCAGCCACCACCTTGTTGCCGGGCGCGTGCGCCACGACTTCCTGCCAACGCAACGACTACAAGTCATATGTTGTCGGGTGGGAGGCAACAACGTCCACCGGCAGCGAGATGTTCTTCGACCAGAATGGGTGCGCCGTCGGGCAGCGATTCTGGACAGGACTGCTTAATTCGCCGGACGGCTGGAAGACAGCCCAAACCATGTCGGACGATTGCTCTCGCAAAGAGCTCATCTGTTCGGGCGCTTCCGGGACGGCCATTGGGCCAATCCATCGCGAGTTCCGGCAGGGCTATGCTGCGCCAGCCTTTTACCAAAGCGTGAAGTGTGACTTCGCACAGTCCAAGACCGTGCAGGCCCAGAACTACGCCCAGGACATCCTCGCGGCGGACACAAGCAGGTCAAGTACAAGGACCTCCGCGAACGATATGGGGTGGGTGTGGGGTCATAACGCCGAGATTGGAGCAAAGAAAGTGCAGGCAGGTCGGCTCGCCGAAGGTTGGCGAGTGGATGCGCCATGCGTCCTCAAGCATGCCTAGGTTTGCCGTCGTACGGTTCCGGGGGGGGGCTGCAAAATGACAATCGATACTAGGGTGTTTACCCGCAGCGACGCTATTCGATGGGCGATTGTGCTCGTGATTCTGGTGCTGGATTTTGTCTGGCTGATGGCCAGCGGGCGTTCGGTGACGCATAGCGGTCTAGTCTCGCGTTGCCTGGCGGTGGCCATGCTGGCGGCCATCTCCCTGGTGCTGAGTTTGATTGCGGGCCTGCCACGCATAACGACGACTTCGCGCGGATTGCACTACCGACGCCTGGCACTGGTAGCGCAGTGTGGCGCGTTGCTGGTCGCATTCACCAGTGTCACGTGCGTCTTGTCCTACTTGCTTGTCACGCTGGCCCCTCCATTGGTGGACGCCAGGCTGGCGGCATTGGATGCGATGCTAGGCTTTGATTGGCTGCGGGCCTATGCCTGGGTGCGGGCGCAGTCGACGCTGAACGTCGTTTTGCAGTTGGCCTACGCCAGCGGTCTGCCTCAACTGGTGCTGGTGCCAATGCTAGTCGGATTGCTTGGGCGGGCTGCTTACTTGCGGGAGTTCCTTTCCAATCTGATGCTCTCATCCGTGCTCCTGCTGCTGATTGCGGCACCGTGGCCGGCCGCGGGGGCCTTCGTTTTCTTCGGCGTGGCGAGTCCTGCAGAAATGGCGACCGTTTCACACTTCAGCGCGCTGCGTGAAGGGTCGATGCGGGTGTTCGACCTCGCACAAATGCAGGGCCTGGTATCGCTTCCCTCCTATCACACGGCCATGGCGCTGTTCTTTGTGCAGGCGATGCGCTGGACGCGGGTGGGCGTGGTGATCATCGGCCTGCTTAACCTGTTGATGATCGTGTCTACACCCACCGAGGGTGGCCACTTTCTTATCGATGTTGTGGCTGGCGTGGGATTGTGGGTGGTGACAGCAGGCGCGCTGCGCTTGCTTGCCGGCAGGGGCGCGCCAGTAAGGGCGGAACCAGCCGCAGCGCCTCAGCCGGTCTGAGCCGGAGCGCGCCGCATGCCCTTTTTGCATTGGCTGGCTGTGCGGCTGAGGAGGTGTGTTTCGGATGTATTCGAACCACGAACGCACGACCGACAAGAATAATCGTCGGCTGGAGGGGGGAACCATGAAATCGAGAAACTTGATCGCAACCGCATTGCCGACGGCAACACGGGTTCAAGACGGCGGCAAAGCCCCGGCGGATGCCACTGCGCCACGTTGGACGCATACCCTCTGTATCTTGTTTTTCTTTTCCGGTTTTCCGGCTCTTATTTACCAGCTGATATGGCAACGCGCTCTGTTTCGGATTCTTGGTGTCAATATCGAGTCGGTGACTATCGTTGTCACCGCCTTCATGCTGGGGCTTGGGCTCGGCAGTCTCGCGGGCGGGTTGCTGTCGAAACGACGCGGCCTTGCCTTGCTTCCGCTGCTGGCTGCCATCGAGCTTCTCACTGGAGCCTTCGGCCTCGTGTCGCTTGATGTTTTCGACCGGGTTGGCACCCTTGCGCTGGGTCTGCCGTTAAGCGCGACAGCGGCAGTGGCGTTGGCGCTGGTGCTGGTGCCGACGCTGCTCATGGGCGCCACGCTGCCGGTCCTGGTCGGTCATCTGGCTCGACGCTCTGGTAACGTCGGCAGCTCCGTCGGCTTGCTCTACTACGTCAATACCTTGGGGGCTGGCGTCGCTTGCCTAGTCTGTACGGCGTTGCTGTTCCCTTTTCTCGGCATGCAGGCTGCGGTGTACGTGGCGGTTGCCATCAATGCAGCGGTGGCGGTCGGGGCGTTGGTCGCGCACTGGCGCGACAGTGGTGGGGGCGATACGGGCGCGGCACAATCGCAGGTTCTACCGACTGCTACACCGGCCCTGCCCTTTGGCGCGGTGCTGGCCCTGGCTTGTGCTGGCGGGGCGATCTCGCTCTCATATGAGATCTTCTTCTTCCGCACGGTGTCTTATGCCTCCGGGAGCGGCGCCTCGGCTTTCGCGGCTACCTTGGGAGCATTTTTGATCGGCATCGCCTCGGGATCGCGCCAGGCGGGGGAGTGGTGCGGCGGGGCGCTCGAGGACGGCATGCGGCAGTTGGCAGGCTCGCTGTTCAAGGCCAATCTGGCGGGCTTGCTGTTTCTGCCACTGCTGGCGCATTTCCCCGTGCCCGGTGGCGCGCAGCTTGGCGTCTCGCTGCTGGCGGTGTTCGTGGTGGCCCGCAACTGGGGGGCGCTGCTACCTTGCCTGGCCCATTGGGGCGTGTCCCCCGATGGCCATGCCGGCATGCGCATTGCGCTACTCTATCTCGCCAACATAGTCGGCTCTGTCACGGGCAGCATCCTTACCGGGTTTGTCCTGATGGAGCATCTCGGACTGGTCAGCATTTCCATGGTGCTGGTGGGGGCTGGTGTCGCATGTTCCTTGTTGCTGCACGTATGGCTGCCTCTGCCACCGGTGGTGAAGCGCTGGCATGTCGGCTGGGCCGCCGCTATCGGCATGTTGACCGTAGCGGCGCTGCCTGCGCTTAGTAACGGCGTACTGGAAACGCTGTTATGGAAAGGTTCACCCGACGCCAAGGGGCCTTTCGCCCACGTGATCGAAACCCGCAGCGGCATCATCACAGTCGATCGGGAGGGTACGGTGTATGGCGGCGGTATGTATGACGGCCGTTTTAACGTCGATCTGCGGCATGACACAAATGGCATCTTTCGTCCCTATGCGCTGAACCTGTTCCACCGCCACCCGCGCGACGTGCTGATGATCGGACTTTCATCCGGTTCGTGGGCGCAGGTGATTGCCAACAATCCGGAGGTGCGATCGCTGACAATCGTGGAGATCAATCCCGGCTACGTTGAGTTGGTGGCGGGTTCGGCGGAAGTTGCATCGATACTGAGCAACCCCAAGGTGACTCTCGTGATTGACGACGGACGCCGCTGGTTGCGCATGAACCGCGAACGGCGCTTTGACGCTATCGTCTCTAATACGACTTGGCATTTCAGGGCCAATGCCACTAATCTGCTGTCCGCCGAATTCCTTCAACTGGCCGATGCCCACTTGACGCCAGGGGGAGTCCTTTACTACAACACCACCGATTCGGAGCGGGTTCAGCGCACGGCTTGTCTGGCATTCCCCCACGGGGCGCGTTTCAGCAACCATATGGTTGTGTCGCGTGCACCGCTGGCCTGGGACTTCGAACACCTCCGCCGCACTCTGGAAGCCTATCGCATCGATGGCCGGCCGATCGTCGACGTGGGTCGCGGCCAAGACCGCATCGTCGCAAATGCCTGGATGACCCAGTGGGAATCCTCGCTGCACGCTGACAGCTCTCATCGCGATGATCCCATGGAAACCTGTCCGCGCATCCTGGCCCGCACCGTTGGGCTGAGGCAGGTCACCGACGACAATATGGGTACCGAATGGCGTCACTTGATGGGTCTCGAGTGAGCGCTGTCGATCCGATAAAGGTGCTGCTGGATTTCCTCGTCGACCGACTGGATATGGTCGTCGCTGCAATCGCAGTTCCTGGCCTCAAGACAGACGCGAGATCGGCCGACGCCCACGAAAGTGCGCGTCGGTTTTGCCTTTCCGAGGCCAGTTCTTTATGCGGCGGGCATGGGCCGCCGCACTGGCCTGCGTACCGGACGCGCTGCCGGGTGCACTATCATGGCGATCCGCAACGCAGGATGCCGCACCATGACACAGCCACCCGCCAGCCAACCCCCAGCACCGGCCTTCCACGGCGATCCGGCCGAACTGCCGGCCGACCCCAACCTGGTCGCCGGCATGCCGTACCGGCACTACAAGGGCGGCGCCTACACGGCAGTCGGCATCGGCCGCTTCGAGGCCGATCTCGCGCCCGTGGTGGTCTACCGCGCGATGCGCGATCCCTCATTGCTGTGGGTGCGCCGCGCCGATGTGTTCAGCGAACCGGTGGCCACGCCGCAGGGCGAGGTGCCGCGCTTTGCGCCCGCCTGGCCCGCGGCGCTGGCGTGCCTGGACTTCCTGCCCCGCCAGGCGGTGCTCGATGTGCTGGCGCTGCACGATACGCCGTACCGGCACTACCACGACAGCCGCCATATCCTGGAGATGTTCGAGACCGCCCACGCGCGCGGCATTGCGCTGGACCGCGCGCAGGCGCTGGCGGTGCTGTGCCACGACGCGGTCTATGTGGCGGGGTGCGGGCACAACGAAGCCGCCTCAGCCGCGCTGATCGAAACGGTGGCGCCCGGCGAGGACCGCGCGGTGTTGGATCGTGCCGCGCAGATCGTGCTCGATACGCGCGGCCATGGCCCGAGCATTGCCGGCGCCGACACCGTGCTCGATCTCGACCTGCTCAGGCTGGCCGCGGCTTCGGAAATGTTCGATGCCCACAGCCTGGATGTGTTCGCCGAGAACCGCGCCATGCTGGCCGCTCGCACCGGTCTCCAGGGGGAGGCGCTGGAGACTGAATTCATGCGCCGCCGCGCGGCGTTCCTGGGCAAGCTGGCGCAGCGCCCGCGACTATTCCTGACCGACGCCTTTGCCGACTGCGAGGCGCCGGCGCGCGCCAATATCGCCCGCATCGTCGGCGCCGCGGGTGGGTCCCGTGATTGACGTGCCGGCAGGCGCGAGCGCCTTCGCCGAGGCCTGGCTCACGCCGGGCACGGCGCTCGGGCTGCTGGCGCTGTTCACGCTGGTGACGGTGCTGCTGCTGAGCCTGGTGCCGCTGCTGGTGGCGCTGTTGCGGCCGGTGGTGCGCTGGCTGGACCGGTGGCGCGTGTGGGGGGCCGGCGCACTGTCCGCGCGCGTGGCCGCACAGCCGCGCCGGCTGAGCACGCTCACGCTGCGCATGCTCGAGCGCGACATGGCCGAGCTGCTGGTGGTCCTGCTGGCCGGCGCCGTGCTGCTGGCCTGCGGCAGCGCCCTGTTCTGGCTGGCCGGCGAGGTCGCAGAAAGCGGGGGCGTGGTGCGCATCGACCAGATCGTGTTTGCATGGCTGCGTGCCCTGCGCACCGACTGGCTCGATATCGCGATGGTGGCAGTGACCGAACTGGGCGGCGCGCGCATTTCCCTGACGGTGGGCGTGGCGGTGTTCGCGTGGCTGTGCTGGCGGCGCGCCTGGACCGTGGCCCTGTACTGGGCCGCCGCGCTGCTAGGGGCGCGCGCCTGCGTGATGGCGCTCAAGCTGGGCATGACGCGCATGCGCCCGGCCAGCATCTACAGCGGCCTGGAATCGTATTCCTTCCCCAGCGGGCACGCCACCAGCAGCATGGTCACCTATGGCTTCCTGGCCTTCCTGATGTGCCTGCGCCAGCCGTGGCGCGTGCGCATCCCGGTGCTGGCACTGACCGTGGTGGCGGTGGCGGCGATCGGGGTATCGCGGCTGTACCTGGGCATGCACTGGCTGTCGGATGTCGCTGCAGGCTATGCGCTGGGGCTGGCATGGATCGCGCTGCTCGGCACGGCTTACCGCACGCTGCACGTGCCGGCGCCGAAGGAATCGGTGGCGCCATGGCGGCTGGGCGCGGTGGCGGCGGCAGCGGTGGTGGTGGCGTTCAGCTATGTGGCGTGGTTCCGGCTGCCGGATACGCTGGAGCGCTACCGGCAGGCCGTCGCGCCTACGCCAGCCGTGGCGGCGCTTCGGCTTCCGGCGCCTGCGGCAGGCGCGACACCAGCAGCTGGTCGATCTTGTGATGGTCGATGTCCAGCACTTCGAAGCGATAGCCCGCCACGGTGATCGACTCGGATTTCTTCGGGATGCGCTTGAGCGAATAGATCACCAGCCCGGCCGCGGTGTCGACATAGTCCTCGCCGGGCAGGGTGTCGAGATCCAGCGCCTTCTTCAGGTCCACCAGCGGGGTGAGGCCGTCGACCAGCCAGGAGCTGTCGTCGCGCCGCACGATCTGCTCGTCCTCGCTGGAATACAGGATGTCTCCCATCAGCGCGCCGACGATATCGTCCAGCGTGACGATGCCCACCACCAGCCCGTATTCGTTCATCACCACGGCAAAGTTCTGGTGCATCTCGCGGAAGCGCGTGAGCGCCTCGGACAGGGTCAGCGTGTCGGGGATCACCAGCACGTTCTTGTCGTGGTGGCGGCCGATATTGTTGATCACGGTGGCGCTCTCGTCGGCCAGCAGCAGCTGCAGGATGTCCTTGGAATCGATATAGCCCTGCACGTCGTCGAGGTCGTGCCCGCACACCGGGTATTGCGCGTGCGGCTGGTTGACCAGCTTGCGGCGCACGCTGTCGGCGGGTTCGTCGAGACTCAGGTAGACCACGTCGTCGCGCGGCGTCATGATCGCGGTAATGCTCTTGAACTCGAGCTCGAACACGTTTTCGATCAGGTGGAGTTCATGCTTGTGCAGCACGCCGGCTTCGGCGCCGGCATCGACCATCGCGGCGATGTCCTCGGTGGTGATCTGGTCGACCGGCTTGGTCGGCAGGCGCAGCAGCCGCAGCGTGGCATCGGCGGCGGCGTTGAAGATCCAGACCAGCGGCTTGAGCACGCGCAGCAGCGTCAGCATCGGGTCGATCACCGCCACCGCGCACCGCTCGGGGAAGGTCATAGCGATGCGCTTGGGGATCAGGTCGGCAAACTGGATGAACAGCAGCGTCACGATCAGGAACGAGCCGATATTGGCCACGCGCTGGGCGTGGACCACCTGCATATAGGGCGACAGCGTTTCCAGCAGCAGGTCCGATACATGCTTCTCGCCGAGGATACCGGCCAGGATGGCCACGCTGTTGACGCCGATCTGCACGATCGTGAAGAAATTCCCGGGCTCTTCCTTGAGCCGCAGTACGCGCGTGGCGCGGCCATCGCCGCGCTCCGACAGGACTTGCAGCTTGGTGCGGCGCGCGGCGGTCAGCGCGATCTCGGAGACCGAGAAAAAGGCGCTGACAAGGACAAGGGCGATCAGGGTCAGGACGAACATAGGCGGTTTGGCGCACGCAGGTTGTGCCTGCAGGCGGCTTGATGATGGTGCACGCCGCGCGCGGCTGTCAATCGGACATCAGTCAGACATCAGGCGGACCTCGATCGCGGCTCCGGGGCGTGGCGTCAAAGCTGGCGGCTGGCGCTTCCAGCCGCTGCGGCAGCGTTGCGGCCAGTTCCGCGGCGGCCAGCGCAAACTGCGCGCGCAGGTCGTCGGCCAGGCTGGAGCCGGCGCGATGGCTGGCGCGCAGCATCTGGACCTCGAACGGCAGCACTGGCGCCACGTCGTGCAGCGCGACCCGCTCGGGGCTGGCGCTGAGCGCGGTGTACTGGTCCAGCAGGGTCACGCCCAGCCCCGCATCGACCAGGGCCAGCGCCAGCGAATAGGTCTGCACCTCCAGCGTCGAGCGCGGCTCCAGCGCGTGCCGGGCCAGGGTCTGGCGCACCAGCAGCCCGAGCGAGCTGTTGTCGTCATAGCCGATGAAGGCGCGCTCCATCAGCCGCTGCATCGGCACCACCTGGCGGCGCCCGCCGGCGGGCAGCGGCTGGCCGCGCGGCACCGCCAGCAGCATGCGGCCGCTGGCCACCGGCTCGCTGGCGATGGCCTCGTGGCCCGGCGGCGCAAAGGCAAAGCCCAGGTCGATCTGGTTGGCCAGCAGCGCCCCGACGATCTCGTCGGTATGGTGGGTCAGCACCTGCACCTGCGTGTCCGGGTGGCGCGCGCAGAAGCGCCGCACCGCCGGCACCAGCAGCGGGTTGGCCAGGCTGGGGGTGGCGGCCACGCGCAGCCGCCCGGCGCCCTTGTGGCGCAGGCTTTCCGAGACCCGGCGCACGCGCTCGATCTCGCCATATAGCCTTTCGACATCGCCATAGAGCGCATTGGCCTCGGGCGTGGCCTGCAGCCGGCCGCGCACCCGCTCGAACAGGCGAAAGCCGAGCGAGGCCTCGGCGTGCTGCAGCACGCGCGTGACCACCGGCTGGGACACGTGCAGCAGGCGCGCGGCCTCGCTGACGGTGCCGGTCAGCATCACGGCGCGGAAGACTTCGATCTGGCGCAAGCGCATGGCAATCCGGGAAGCGGGCAGGTATCCATAGCCTGATGACATATTCTGGCACGTATTCGCATTGGGCAATCCGCGCCGCCTGCACTACGCTTTGCCGGATCGGGAAAAAGCAATCAAGGGATGGCAATGCAGGTAGTGATTGTGGGCGCCGGCGTGGTCGGCATGACGACGGCGTGGCGCCTGGCCGAGGACGGCCACCAGGTGATGGTGCTGGAGCGCCACGACGGGCCGGCCGAGGAGACCAGCTTTGCCAATGGCGGGCAGCTCAGCTACAGCTATGTGGCGCCACTGGCCGGGCCGGGCGTGATGGCCAAGGTGCCGGGCTGGCTGCTGCGGCGCGATTCGCCGATGCGCTTCCGGCCCGCGGCCGACCCGGCGCAGTGGCGCTGGCTGGCAGCCTTCATGGGCGCCTGCAATGCCGCCACCAGTGAAGCCACCACGCGCAAGCTGCTGCGGCTGGGGTTCTATTCACGCGACCTGATGCAGGCTTTCGTGGCCCGGCACCAGCATGACGATGTTGGCGCCGGTTTCGATTTTGCGCGGCGCGGCAAACTGGTTGTGCACCGCGATGCGGCGGCGTTCGATGCGGCCTGCCGGCTGCTGGACTACCAGGCCAGCCTGGGTTGCGAGCAGCAGGCGCTGGACCGCGATGCCTGCGTGGCGCTGGAGCCCGCGCTGGCCGGCATCCGCAACGAGATTGCCGGCGCCATCTACACGCCGAGCGAGGAAGTGGGCGACTGCCACCGCTTCTGCCTGTCGCTGGCACGGTTGCTGCAAGACGGGGCGCACGCCGGGGTGTCGATGCGCTTCGGCACCGTCGTGCAAGAGCTGGTGCAGCAGGGTGGGCGCGTGACCGGCGTGCGGACCGCCAGCGGCGTGGTGCCGGCCGACGTAGTGATCGTGGCCGGCGGCATCGGCAGCGTGCCGCTGCTGCGCCCGCTGGGCGTGCGGCCGATGCTGTGGCCGCTCAAGGGCTACAGCATCACGGTGCCGCTGGCCAGCGGCACGCGCGCGCCGCATATCAGCGTGACGGACTTTGCCAACAAGATCGTCTACGCGCGCATCGGCAATACACTGCGGGTGGCGGGCATGGCCGACCTGGTGCGCGGCGGCACCCGCATCGACCCGGAGCGGGTCGGCACGCTGGTGGCACAGACACGCGCGCTGTTCGAGGGCATCGTGCCCGAGCTGCCGCTGGCGCAGCTGCAGCCGTGGGCCGGGCTGCGCCCGGCCACGCCGGACGGCCTGCCGCTGGTGGGGCCGTCGCGGGTGTCCGGGCTATGGCTGAACCTGGGCCATGGCGCGCTCGGTTTTACGCTGGCGATGGGCAGCGCCGGCCTGCTGGCCGACCGGCTGGCAGGGCGCCGTCCGGCCATCGAAGCAGAGGATTTTGATGCTGCGTGCGCCTAACGTCCTGTCCCGCTAGCGCCGCAGGCAAGTGTTGGTTCATGCCGTACCCGTGCGTCCGCAAGCCACGACGCCGTCCACGAAACATGCCTCAATGACCAAGCCCCACTACAAGGAGCGCCACATGCAATCACTGCACCCCCACCGATCCGCCACCCGCCGCGCGCTTGCGGCCGCCACGCTGCTGCTGGCCGCCGGCGCCGCCCATGCCGCCGATGGCGACACGCTGAAGAAGATCAAGGACAGCGGCGTGATCTCGCTTGGCTATCGCGAATCGTCGATCCCGTTCTCATACACCGACGGCAAGGAGGTCATGGGCTATTCGCACGAGATCCTGCTGCAGATTGTCGACAAGGTGAAGAGCGAACTGAAGATGCCCGGCCTGCAGATGCGCCTGACCCCGATCACCTCGCAGAACCGCATCCCGCTGGTGCAGAACGGCACCATCGACATCGAATGCGGCAGCACCACCAACAACCTGGAGCGCCAGAAGCAGGTGGCGTTCTCCAACAGCATGTTCGTCTACGGCATCAAGATGCTGACCAGGAAGGATTCGGGCGTGAAGGAGTTCACCGACCTGAAGGACCGCAATGTGGTCACCACCGCCGGCACCACCGGCGAGCGCCTGCTGGTCAAGATGAACGGCGAGAAGGCCATGAACATGAACCTGATCAGCACCAAGGACCACGGCCAGTCCTTCCTGATCCTGGAGACCGGCCGCGCCGCTGCCTTCGTCATGGACGAGCCGCTGCTGTACGGCGAGCGCACCAAGGCCAAGAGCGCGGCCGACTGGGTGGTGGTCGGCGCGCCGCTGCAGACCGAGAACTACGCCTGCATGTTCCGCAAGGACGATCCCTCGTTCAAGAAGCTGGCCGACGGCGTGATCGCAGACCTGCAGACCAGCGGCCGTGCCGAGAAGCTGTACAACAAGTGGTTCATGTCGCCGATCCCGCCGCGCGGCATCAACATGAACTACCCGCTCTCGGCCGACATGAAGGCGCTGTTCGCGGCGCCCAACGACAAGGCCTACCAGTAAGGGCAGGGCGCCACGGCCGGGCCGTATCAGGTCCGGCGGTTATTTAGCCATAATGAATCAGTATTTAGCGCTCGATAGTGTTTGCGGTAGTGTTGAGCCCGATATAGGCTCATAGCAGCACAACTGGCCGGCGGCCCTCACAAGCGGCCTCCGGCGCTGTCTGTCCCCCACACTGCTTATCCGCATCCACTGGAGAACATATGCGATCGATTCGTACTGGCTGGCTCAAATCCCTGCTGGCTGCCTCGCTGCTTGCCGGCGCCGGGCTGGCGTCCACCGCGGCGCAGGCCGCCGACCTGCTCGATACCGTCAAGCAGGCCGGCGTGCTAAAGATCGGCCTGGAGGGCACGTATCCGCCGTTCGGCTTCCGCGGCGCGAAGAACGAGCTGGAAGGGTTTGACGTGGACGTGGCGCGTGCGGTGGCGGGCAAGCTGGGGGTGAAGCCGGAGTTCGTCACCACCGAGTGGAGCGGCATCATTGCCGGCCTGCAGGCGGGCAAGTTCGACGTGATCGTCAACCAGGTCAACGTCACGCCTCAGCGCCAGCAAGTGCTGGACTTCTCCACGCCCTACGTCTACTCGGATGCGCAGCTGATCCAGCGCAAGGACGACAAGCGCCAGTTCAAGTCGCTGGAAGACCTGAAGGGCCACAAGCTCGGCGTCAGCCTGGGCAGCAATTTCAACGACCTGGCCAAGTCGGTGCCGGGCATCGACGTCAAGACCTATCCCGGCGCGCCTGAGTACCTGCGCGACCTCGCGGCACAGCGCGTCGACGCCGCGCTGAACGACCGGCTGATGGTCGCCTACCTGGTCAAGTCCGCCAACCTGCCGCTGCGACCGGGCGCGATCGTGGCGGGTGCCACCACGCAGGTGGCCATCCCGTTCCGCAAGGACAACCCCAAGTTCGCGCAGGCCATCAACCACGCGCTGGATGACCTGGGCAAGGACGGCACGCTTGGCAAGCTCTCGGTGAAGTGGTTCGGCACCGACGTGACCAGGCCCGCCGGTAAGCCAATCAAGTAAGCCAGTCAGGTAAGCCGGCCAGCAAGCCGGGCGGTATCATGTCGCGGCGCCGCGGTCTGCATGGCTGCCGCGCCGTTTTCTTTTTCATTCTTCTGTCGCCGCCACGCCCATGTCCGCTCTCCAGCTTGTCACCGATTCCCTGCCAGTGCTGCTGCAGGGCACGCTGCTGACCATCAAGTTCGCGTTGTGGTCGATGGTGTTCGGGCTGATGCTGGGCACGGTGGTGGCGCTGATGGGCATCAGCCATAGCCGCGTGCTCAAGGCGGCGGCGCGCACCTACGTCAGCATCATGCGCGGCACGCCGCTGCTGGTGCAGATCTTTGTCGTCTACTACGGGCTGCCGGGCATCGGCATCGCGCTGGAGCCCACGCCCGCGGGCGTGCTGACGCTGAGCCTGAACGTCGGCGCCTACCTGTCCGAGAGCATGCGCGGGGCCATCCTGGGCGTGTCGCGCGGCCAATGGCTGGCAGCCTACAGCCTGGGCCTGACGCCGGCGCAGGCACTGCGCTACGTGATCGGCCCGCAGGCGCTGCGGCTGGCGGTGCCAAGCCTGTCCAACAGCCTGATCAGCCTGATCAAGGACACCTCGCTGGTATCGGTCATCACCGTGACCGAGCTGCTGCGCACGGCGCAGGAGGTGATCGCGGCCACCTACCAGCCGCTGCCTCTGTACCTGGCGGTGGCGGCGATCTACTGGGTGCTGAGCACGGGGCTGTCGGGGGTGCAGCATATGCTGGAGCGGCGCTTGTCGCTGCCCGGGCGCCACTGATCGGCGCGCAAAGAAAAAGGCCAGCTCTGCGGAGCTGGCCTTTTTTTATCGCCGGGCCGGTCAGCCCTGCGCGATGCGGCTGGCGATATGCCCCAGCGCCTCTTCCACCTGGTCCACCAGGACCAGGCACAGGTCGCCCGGCTGCAGGTGCGACAGCGCGGTATCGATGGCGAGGAACTCGCCACGGATCTCCTCGACCTGGCCGGCGCGTTGCGCGCCCTGCAGGCCTTCGCGCAGCAGCGCCAGCACCTCGCCGTCGGCGCGGCCGCGCTGGCACTGGTCCTGGTACAGGATGACTTCATCGAACACGCCGCCCAGGATCTGGGTCTGGCGGCGGATGTCGTCGTCGCGGCGGTCGCCCGCGCCGCTGATCACCACCATGCGCCGCTTGGCCGGGATGGTCTCGACAGCGTTGCACAGCGCCAGGATGGCATCCGGGTTGTGGCCGTAGTCGGCGATCAGCGTGGCGCCGCGGTAGTCGAACACGTTGAAGCGTCCCGGGGCGGTCTGCGCGTCGTTGACGAAGGTGGCCAGGCCGCGGCGGATGGTCGGCCAGTCGATGCCCAGCGCCCACGCGGCGGCGATCGACGACATCGCGTTATCGACCTGGAAGCCGATGGTGCCGTTGCGCGTCAGCGGGATCTCGGCTACCGCGATGCGCACTTCAGTATCGCCTTCGGACGCCACGATGTCGGCGCCGTCCACGAACACCACGCGCTTGCCCTGCGCGCGGTGCGTGGCCATGGCCGGCTGGTTGGGATCGTGGGCGAAGAAGGTGACGCTGCCGGGGCACGCGTCGGCCATGCGCACCACCATCGGGTCGGCTGCGTTCAGGACCGCCATGCCGTGCGGCGCGACGTTCTGCACGATCACGCTCTTGAGCACCGCCAGGTCTTCCACCGAGTTGATGTAGGACAGGCCCAGGTGGTCGCCTTCGCCCACGTTGGTCACCACCGCCACGTCGCAGCGGTCGAAGGCCAGGCCTTCGCGCAGCAGGCCGCCGCGCGCGGTTTCAAACACGGCGGCGTCCACGTCCGGGTGCAGCAGCACGTTGCGCGCGCTGCGCGGGCCGCTGCAGTCGCCGGTGTCGATGCGCTCGCCCTGGATATACACGCCGTCGGTGCCGGTCATGCCCATGCGCAGGCCGCTGGTGGCCATGATGTGGGTGATCAGCCGGACCGTGGTGGTCTTGCCGTTGGTGCCGGACACGGCCACCACCGGGATGCGGCCATCGTCGCCATCGGAGAACATGGTCGAGACAATGGCTTCACCGACCGCGCGGCCCTTGCCGTACGACGGCTGCAGGTGCATGCGCAGGCCCGGCGCGGCGTTGACCTCGACGATGCCGCCGGCCTGTTCCTCGAACGGCTTGAGCATGGTCTCGCACACGGCGTCGACGCCGGCGATGTCCAGGCCCACCATCTGCGCCGCCGCCACGGCACGCGCGGCGATGTCCGGGTGGACGTCGTCGGTGACGTCGGTGGCGCTGCCGCCGGTGGACAGGTTGGCGTTGTTGCGCAACACCACGCGCGTGCCGTTGGCCGGCACGGAATCGGCGGTCAGGTTCTGCTTGGCCAGCGTGGCCAGCGCGATGTCGTCAAAGCGGATCTTGGTCAACGAGGTCGCATGGCCTTCACCGCGGCGCGGGTCGCGGTTCACTTCCTCGACCAGCTGGCGCACGGTATGCACGCCGTCGCCGATGACCTGCGGCGGGTCGCGGCGCGCGGCCGCCACCAGCTGCTTGCCGACCACCAGCAGGCGGAAGTCATGGCCCGGGATATAGCGCTCGACGATTACGTCCGAGCTGATGTCCGAGGCGACCTCGTAGGCCGTCATCACTTCCTCGCGGGTGCGGATGCGCACCGCCACACCCTTGCCCTGGTTGCCGTCGCGCGGCTTGACCACCACCGGGGCGTCGATTTCCTGCGCTGCGGCCCAGGCCTCTTCGGCGCTGCGCACCGAGCGGCCCAGCGGCACCGGCACGCCGGCGGCGTGCAGCAGGGTCTTGGTCAGGTCCTTGTCCTGCGCGATCGATTCGGCCACGGCGCTGGTGCGGTCGGTCTCTGCGGCCTGGATACGGCGCTGCTTGCTGCCCCAGCCGAACTGCACCATCGAGCCCTGCGTCAGGCGCCGGTAGGGGATGCCGCGCGCCACGGCGGCGTAGACGATGGAGCCGGTGCTGGGCCCCAGGCGCACGTCCTCGTCCAGCTCGCGCAGGCGGTGCAGCGCGTCTGCCAGGTCGAACGGGGTGTCGTTGCGCGCGGCGCGGCACAGGGCCTCGGCCAGCTCGAACGCAAGCCGGCCGACTTCTTCCTCGCTGTATTGCACGATCACCTGGTAGGTGCCGGGTTCGACCGTCTGCGCGGTGCGGCTGAAGGTGACCGGGCAGCCGGCGGCGGCCTGCAGGCGCAGCGCGGTTACTTCCAGCACGTGGGCCAGCGACAGCTCGCCCGATTCCTCGTCCGGGCGCAGCGGCCCGATTTCGGGGAAACGGGCGCGCAGCCGGTCTTCAAAACCGGGCAGGGCCGACAGCATGTTGGTGGCATCCTGGCAGGCCACGATCGCCTCGATGGCGGTGTGGCGGCACCACAGGTTCGGGCCCCGCAGGGCCCGGATACGTGAGACTTCCATAGAACGGTTTCCGTGTCTTCTATGCGCGGTTGAGCTTGGGGCCGCGTCAGGCGCGGCGCGCAGGCTGGCCCATCCAGTGGTGCACCAGGTCGACGGTGGCGCCGGTGGCGGCCTCGTCGCACTGCAGAACCAGCAGGTCGCCCGGCACCAGCTGGCTGAGCGCGGTTTCAATGGCGCTGGCGCGCGTGCCTTCGTCGATGATCTTGGTCACGCGCCGGCCTTCGTACAGGCCCTGCTTGAGCAGCGCGCGCGCCTCGGCATCGGGCAGGGCGCGCTTGACGCTGCGGTCCTCGCACAGGAAGACGCGGTCGAAATGCTGCCCCAGCGCCATGCCCTGGCGCACCAGGTCTTCGTCGCGGCGCTGCATGCCGGCGCCGTAGACCACCATGCGGCGCTCGGCCGGGAAGCGCTCCAGCGCGGTCGCCAGGGCTTCCAGCGCGGGCGCGTTGTGGGCGTCGTCGACCACCACGGTGGCGCCGTTGCGCTCGAACAGCGTGAAGCGGCCCGGCACGTCGACCTGGCCGACATCGAAGGTCACCACGCCGGCGCGGATCAGGTCGTTGGAAATGCCCAGCGCCCAGCCCGCGGCCACGGCCGCCAGCACGTTCTCGACCTGGAACGCGACGCGCCCGGCATAGGTCAGTGGCACCGCGGCCACGTCCACCAGCGCGGTCTCGCTGCTGCCGGTGGCCAGCACGATCTTGCCTTCGCGCAGGTACACCGCGCGCTTGCCGGCGGCGCGGTGCGACACGATAGCGGGCAGTTCCGGCGTCAGGCCGAAGAAGATCACGTCGCCGTCGCACAGCCCGGCCATCTCCACCAGGCGTTCGTCGCGCGCGTTGAGCACGGCCGCGCCGGTCTCCAGCACCACGTCGACCTGCGTGCGCAGCACGTTGTACATGCGGTCCTCGTCCTCGACGTAGTAGTCGCCGAGGTGGTCGGGCTGGTCGAAATTGGTGACCACGCCGACCTGGCAGCGGTCGTAGGCCAGGCCTTCGGAGAGGATGCTGCCGCTGTCGTTCTCGAACACGGCGGCCTCGACCGCGCGGTTCATCAGGATGCGATGGCCCGATTCCCAGTTGGCGCGGTCGCCGCTTTCCACCTGGCGGCGGTCCAGGAACAGCCCGTCGCTGCAGGCCAGGCCGGTATGCTTGCCCGACAGCTGCAGCAGGCGCGCCACCAGGCGCGCGACCACGGTCTTGCCGTTGGTGCCGGTCACGCCCACCACCGGGATGCGGCCCTGGTCGTCATCGGACTCAGGGAACAGGTGGTTGACGATGGCGCGGCCGACCGGGCGCGGCGTGCCTTCGGCCGGCTTGATATGCATCAGCAGGCCGGGGCCGGCGTTGACCTCGACGATGGCGCCGCGCTGCTCGGCCAGCGGGCGCGAGATGTCCTCGGCCACCAGGTCCACGCCGGCGATGTCCAGCCCGACCACGCGCGCGGCGAGCGCCGCATGCGCGGCGACGCTCGGGTGCACACGGTCGGTGACGTCGAAGGCGACATTGCCGTTGCGCTGGATCAGCACGGTGCGGCCTTCGGGCGGTACCGAGCTGGCGTCCATGCCCTGGCGCTTCAGTTCCAGGCGCGCGGCCGAGTCCAGCCGCACACGGTTCAGCGGATGATCCTCGGTGGTGCCGCGGCGCGGATCGGAATTGATCTGCAGCTCGATCAGCTCGTCGATGGTGGACTTGCCGTCGCCGACCACGCTCGCGGTCTCGCCCATGGCGGCGGCCACCAGGCGGCCGCCCACCACCAGCAGGCGGTGCTCGTTGCCGGGGATGAAGCGTTCGACGATGACGCCGTTGCCTTCGTCGATGGCCACGCCGTAGGCGGTCTCGACTTCCTCGCGGGTCATCAGGTTGGTGAACACACCGCGGCCGTGGTTGCCGTCATAGGGCTTGACCACCACCGGCACGCCGATGTCCTCGGCGGCGTCCCAGGCGTCTGCCGGGGAATCGACCATGCGGCCCTCGGGGACCGGCACGCCGCAGGACTCCAGCAGGCTCTTGGTCAGGTCCTTGTCGCGCGAAATGCTTTCGCCGATGGCGCTGGTGCGGTCGGTCTCGGCGGTCCAGATGCGGCGCTGGCGCGCGCCGTAGCCCAGCTGCACCAGGTTGCCGTCCGACAGGCGGATCGCCGGGATGTCGCGGTCGTCCGCGGCATCGACGATGCAGGCGGTGCTGGGGCCCAGGCAATGCTCGTCCACCAGGCGGCGCAGGTTGTCCACGGCGGCGGGGACGTCGAAGGGACGGTCCTCGATCGCGGCCATGACCAGGTCGCGGGCGGTGAACAGGGCGACGCGGGTGACTTGCTCGTGCCAGGCGCGCACGATCACCTTGTAGACGCCGCGCACCGGGGTCTCGCGCGCCTTGCCGAAGCCGCCGGGCATGCCCGCCAGGTTCTGCAGCTCAAGCGTCACGTGTTCCAGGATATGGCCGGGCCAGGTGCCGTCCTTCACGCGCTGCAGGAAGCCGCCGCGCTCGCCGATACTGCAGCGATGCTCGATCAGCGACGGCAGCCAGGCCGACAGGCGCTCGTGGAACCCCGGAATCGTGTTGGAGGGAAAGTCCTCCAGTTCCCCGATATCGACCCATGCCTCCAGTACGGGCCGATATGTCCACATATTCGGGCCGCGCAGCGACATGACATCGAAAATCTCAATGTCCTTCTTTTTCATTGCATTAGCTTGAGGCAGTGGGCGGAACCGCCCGAGAAATGGAAGCCTAACCTTTCAGTAACGTTACAGCACAGAGCGGGTTGACTTTCTTCGTGTAAAAGTGATTGTGCAGTGCATCAGGAGTACCCGCGCGTTCGTCGTTATGTATACTGCGGGCGAATTCGCGGGCCGCCAGAGCGTGCCCGGCCTAAATTTGTTTCAAGTTATGTCCGTACCCCCTGGACGCACGCCGCGCCATCCATGACCCAGTCCTCCCTGCCTGTCCCTACCGCCCCTGCTGCCGACGAGCCCTGGCGTACCGAATCCGGATCGTGGCTCCGACCCGGCGAGACCGTCCTGGCCGGACTGGCTCTGGACCTCGACGCGAAGCTGCATTTTACCCAAGGGTGGCTGGTTGTGACCGACCAGCGCATCGTTGCCCGGGCTCCCGGTGAAAAAAATGTGCGGGAATGGAACATCGGAACCTCCCTGCGCCTGTCGCACACCGACCACGCGGGCGTGGGCGCGCTGGAACTGAGCGGTCCAGAAGGCCGGCTGGCGAGCTGGCGATACACGCTTGGTTACAATCCGGCCGCGCTGCGGCTGGCCGACCAGTTCGAATTCCAGCGCGATGCCGCCGGCGCGCGCCCGGCGGGCGGGGCGGGCGAAGTGCTGTGCCCGACCTGCAAGGCGCCGCTGCCGCCGGACGAGGAACAGTGCCCCCAATGCAGCCGGGAGCTGGAAACTCCGCCGTCGACCTGGGCGCTGCTGCGCCTGTGGCGCTTTGCCCGGCCGTACCAGTGGCAGCTGCTGGCGGGCTTCCTGCTGACGCTGCTGTCCACCGCGGCCACGCTGGTGCCGCCGTACCTGACCATGCCGCTGATGGACAAGGTGCTGATCCCGTTCCAGAACGGGGTGCCGATCGACTACGGGCTGGTGCGTCTGTACCTCGCGGGATTGCTGGGGGCGGCGCTGGTGGCCTGGTCGCTGGGGTGGGCGCGCACTTACCTGCTCGCGCGCGTATCGGAGCGTATCGGCGCCGATCTGCGCACTACCACGTACGAACATCTGCTAAAGCTGTCGCTGGAATACTTCGGCGGCAAGCGCACCGGCGATCTGATGGCGCGCATCGGCTCGGAAAGCGACCGCATCTGCGTCTTCCTGTCGCTGCACCTGCTGGACTTTGCCACCGACGTGCTGATGATCCTCATGACGGCAGTGATCCTGGTGTCGATCAACCCGTGGCTGGCATTGGTCACGCTGGTGCCGCTGCCGTTCATCGCCTGGATGATCCACCTGGTGCGCGACCGCCTGCGCCACGGCTTCGAGAAGATCGACCGGATCTGGTCCGAGATCACCAATGTGCTGGCCGACACCATCCCCGGCATCCGCGTGGTCAAGGCCTTTGCCCAGGAAAAGCGTGAGGTGTCGCGCTTCCGCGAGGCCAACAAGCACAACCTGGCGATCAATGACCGCGTCAACGCGGTATGGTCGCTGTTCACGCCGACGGTGACCCTGCTGACCGAGATCGGCCTGCTGATCGTGTGGGTGTTCGGTATCTGGCAGGTGTCGCACAGCGCCATCACGGTGGGTGTGCTGGTGGCGTTCCTGACCTATATCAGCCGCTTCTATACCCGGCTGGATTCGATGAGCCGGATCGTCTCGGTGACGCAGAAGGCCGCTGCCGGCGCCAAGCGCATCTTCGACATCCTCGACCATGTCTCGAGCGTGCCGGAGCCGGTGCGCCCGGCGAAGCTGGACAAGGTCGAAGGCGCCATCGACATGAGCGACCTGGGCTTCCGCTACGGCAACCGCGCGGTGATCCGCGGGCTGAACCTGTCGATCGAGCCGGGCGAGATGATTGGCCTGGTGGGGCACAGCGGCTCGGGCAAGAGCACGCTGGTCAACCTGATCTGCCGTTTCTACGATGTTTCCGAGGGCGCGATCCGCGTCGACGGCGTCGATATCCGCTCGCTGCCGGTGTCGGAGTACCGCCGCCATATCGGCCTGGTGCTGCAGGAGCCGTTCCTGTTCTTCGGCACGATTGCCGACAATATTGCCTACGGCAAGCCCGACGCCACGCGCGAGGAGATCATCGCCGCCGCGCGCGCCGCGCATGCGCACGAGTTCATCCTGCGCCTGCCGCACGGCTATGACTCGCTGGTCGGTGAGCGTGGCCAGGCGCTGTCAGGCGGCGAGCGCCAGCGCATCTCGATCGCGCGCGCGCTGCTGATCAACCCGCGCATCCTGATCATGGACGAGGCCACCTCGTCGGTCGACACCGCCACCGAGAAGGAAATCCAGAAGGCGCTCGACAACCTGGTGCAGGGCCGCACCACCATCGCCATCGCGCACCGCCTGTCGACACTGCGCAAGGCCGACCGGCTGGTGGTGATGGACCGCGGCCAGATCGTCGAAGTCGGCAGCCATGATGAGCTGCTGTTGCGCGAAGGCGCATACTACAAGCTGTACCAGGCGCAGGCGCGCAATGTCGACACCGAGGACGGCGAAGACGAAGCGATCGAAACGCCGGAGGCCGCCAATGCCCAATGACGTTCCCGCCACCACGCCGACACCCATGTTTACGCTAGATCGCAATCGTTTTGGCCGCCTGGTCCTGATCGCCGAAGACGGCACCGTCCACGAAGGCGTGGTGCCGGTGCGCGCCTTCCCGATTTCCGCGCCACAGGGCGGCATCGGCCTGATGAGCACCGACGGGCATGAGGTGGTGTGGATTCCGCGGCTGGAGGATGTGCCGCAGGCAGAGCGCGACATGATCGAAGCGGAACTCGCCTCGCGCGAGTTCATGCCGGAGATCCAGCGTATCGTCAGCGTGTCGACCTACGCCACGCCCAGCGTGTGGACGGTGCAAACCGATCGCGGCAAGACCGAGCTGGTGCTGCGCGGCGAAGAGGCAATCCGGCGCCTGGCCGGCAGCACGCTGCTGATATCGGACACGCACGGCATCCACTACCTGATCCGCGACCTGACGGCGCTGGACAAGCACAGCCGCAAGATCCTCGACCGCTTCCTCTGAGGCGTCGCTGGCGACGCCGAGACCCGGGCCGGCGCGCTGCCGGCCGGGTTCCTGATCCTTGTTCCTAGTGCAGCATCTCGGATGCGTCGTCTTCGTCGTCCCAGTCATCGTGCATGACCGGCACGTCAGGCGCCATGTCGAACACCATCGAGTGGTAGCGCACGCTGAACCACTCGCGGAACATCTGCAGCGACAGTTCCTCGGGCCACATCGAGTCATCGAACCACTCGCCCAGCATGAATTCAAAGAATTCCTGCCAGCGCTTCTCGACCCAGCGCAAGGCGTTGTCGTGCGTATCGGCCAGCTCTTCCGGCAGCAGAAACACGCTCTGGTCCTCGCGCACCTGCTCTAGCGTGAGGCCGGCCACCGGCTGGGGATCGACCGCCTGGATCCAGTCCAGGAACGGCTGTTCCGGGACCAGCGCGACCATGGAACGGTTGATGGTGAAGCGGGGATGGTCAGACATGGCGAAAGCCTTCAAGGACTGCAACCGCCTATTGTAGTCCTTCGCCGTGCGGCTTCCGTGCGCGCTACTGATAATCCATGGTAAAGATCATCGCGCTTGATACCGTCCCCGGGGAGGGCGTGCCGCCAAGGCCGATGTAGCGCGCGCCGAAGCGGTATGTGGCGGGGACGTTGGCCGTGATGTTGCCCATCGCATTGCGCACCTGCAGGGGTACAGGCTCGGTGCCGCTCGCATTGACGATCTGCACGCCTGCGCCGCTGGCCATGCCGCCCGTCCCGGCAGTGACGATACCAAGGATGCCATTCGCGGCCGAGGCTACCGGCGTGCCTATGGCCCCGTCCAGTGTCATGCCAACAATCGCCGCGCCACTGCAGGTCAGCTGGATGGCGAAGGGCGTATTGCCGCCCGCGCCCTGGTTTGCGAGCGTCGTGGCACTGATTGCAGGCAGGTTGACCACGGGGGGATAGTTGGTGTTGCAGGCAATTTCCCGCGGTGTCACGTTGCCGCTGAAGCCGATATAGTTGTCGACGCCACCCAGTCCCCCTGCCGTGCTGCCCTTGTAGACGCCGAAGCCGAAGCGGGTCTGGGTGGGATCAAGATTGCCTGAAGTGATCGTCCCGGTCTTCACGAATTCCACCGATACCGACACCGAATAGTTCAGGCTGGCGTCCAGGTAGCCAAGGTTTGCGCTGCGGGTATCGCAGTTCAAGCCGGCTGCGTTGGTCATGGGCTGGCCCGCTGCATTGCGCAGCCGGATGCCGATGCCGGCGACTCCGGTGGAGTAGACGCCGGGCATGACTTCAGTGCCGCTGCCGTAGTAGCAGGAGATGATGGGAGCGCCGGCCACCACGTACGGCGGCACGTTGGTACAGGTGCCGCTGAATGAGTAGTAATGCACTGTTCCGGGAATGGTGCTGCCGACGGCGAGGTTGGCGGCGACTGCCATGTTGCTGAGTGCCTGCAGATATGGCATCGCCGGCGTGGAGCTGCAGGCCGCATGAGCCAAATGCGGGACCGCAAAGCATGCAAGTACCACCAGCCAGTGGCGCAGGGTGCTGATTAGCTGTTTTCCGTTCATGGCAGGGCTCGCGGTGATGGCATGTGCGGCGCGCACAAACGGCCAGGTTGTGCGGCCCTCCGGCTTTCCGGCTTTCCGGCATGCCGGTTAAAGTTGCGCTACTACGATACGTGTGGCGCATTCCCGGCAGCAATAAGGCTTGCCTTAAATCTGGGTCAGAGATTTCATGCCACCGGAACGGAAGAACTGCCCAACAACCCCATGAACCACACCGTGCCGCAAGGCTCTGTGATCCGGACTTCCCGCTTTCGTGCAGCCATTGAGGAAAACGACAAGCGCATTGCCGCCGGTTGCTGGCTATAGTCTGCGAGGGGCTGCAGGCAGGCCATGCGGTCTGATGCGTGCAAGGCATGAATCAATTCTTGCCCGTCATGAATCGGGCGCCTGCCGACAAGGCAAAAGCCCGGCAAGGAGAAGTCATGGATACGTATGTCGACCTGCAGCGGGCCATACTGAACAACATACCCGACCAGGCCTGGCTGAAGGACGTCGGCTCCCGCTACGTCCTGGTCAATGACGCCTTCATGGCCGCATGCGGGCGGTCCGAGGCCGAGATCCTGGGCAGTACGCCGGACAAGGTGTGGTCGGCGGAATGGGGGCAGGTCTACCTGGACACCGACAACGCCGTGGTGGCCAGCGGCATCCGCCGGCGCTATGAGGAATGCCGTCACGGCCAGGACGGCAGCCTGCGCTGGTTCGATACCATCAAGATGCCGATTCGGGGCCAGGACGGCGCGGTCGTCGGCACGGTCGGCATCTCGCGCGACATTACCGACCGCAAGCGCTCCGAGCAGGAGCTGCTGGAATCGCGCGCGCAGCTGCGTGAGCTGTCCGCCTACCTGCAGTCCGTGCGCGAGGCGGAGCGCACCCGGATCTCACGCGAGCTGCACGATGAGCTTGGGCAGTCCCTGACGGCATTGCGCCTGGGACTCAGCTTTATCGAAGCGCAGCAGGGCCCCGATGCCGGCGACGCGTGCCGCAAGCATTTGCAGATGCTCAAGCAGATCGCGGATTCGACGGTGGACGCGGTGCAGCGCATCGCGGCAGACCTGCGCCCGCCGCTGCTGGATGAGCTGGGGCTGACCGCGGCGATCGAGTGGCTGGCCGAGTCTTTTTCCGAGCGCGGCGGCATCGCCTGCGAGCTGGCGCTGCAGCCCGTCGGCGAGCTCAGCGCCGAACTCAGCACCGCGGTCTTTCGCATCGCGCAGGAAGCGCTGACCAATGCCTGCCGCCATGGCCGCGCCGATCGCGTGCGGGTGGAGCTGAGCGCGGCCGGCGGGACCTTGCGGCTGGTGGTTGCCGACAACGGCCGCGGCATCGATGCGTCCAGGGCCGGGCATCGCCGCAGCCTGGGTTTGCTGGGGATGCGCGAGCGTGCGCTGATGCTGGGCGGCAAGCTGGCGGTAACCAGCGAGAAGGGCGGCGGCACCCGGGTCGAGGCGCAGATCCCCAATGCCGGCACTGCCGGCAACGGAGGCGCAAGATGATCCGCCTGATGCTTGCCGACGACCACACCATCATCCGCGACGGGCTCAAGAAGATCTTCTCCACCGTGCCCGACATGCAGGTGGTGGCCGAAGCCGCCGACGGCTGCGAAGTGTTGGCGCTGCTGCGCGCGCAGACGCCGGACGTGCTGTTGCTGGACATGTCGATGCCGGGGCGCAGCGGCATCCTGCTGATCCAGCAGATACGGGCCGGCTATCCGGCGCTACCGATCCTGGTGCTGAGCATGTACCGCGAGTCGCAATATGCAGTGCAGGCTATCCGCGCGGGCGCGGCTGGCTACCTGACCAAGAATGTCGAGTCCGACCAGCTGCTCGGTGCCATCCGCAAGGTGGCGCGCGGCGGTACCGCGGTCTCGCCGGCGATTGCCGACAAGCTCGTCAGCCAGGCCCGGCAGCCCGATGCCATGTTGCCGCATGCACGCCTGACGGCGCGTGAACTGCAGGTGTTCCAGATGCTGGCAGAGGGGCTGGGCATCAACGAGGTCGCCGCGGCGCTGTCGCTCAGCGCCAAGACGGTGAGCACCCACAAGGCCAACATCCTCGGCAAGATGGATATCGCATCGACGGCCGGGCTGGTGCACTACGCCATCCGCCACGGCCTGCTCGCCGAAGCCGGGGACGCGGCCTAGTCTGCTGCGGTGCGTCTAGGAAAATCCTTAGGTCGAATTCAGCCAATCCTGATGTAGTGATGCCGCCCCGGCACCTACGCTTCAGGTAGCGAAGCCCTGACTTCGCCTGCACAACAAGACCTGAGGAGACAAGCCATGCAGCTGGACCTGCTGATCCGGGACGCCTGCGTACGCGACGACGCGCCCCTGACCGATATCGCCATCCGCGACGGCCGCATCGTCGCCATCGAGCCCGGCATCGACGTGCCGGCGCATGAAGTGATCGAGACCGGCGGCCGCGCGGTCATCCCGGGGCTGGTCGAAGCGCACCTGCACCTGGACAAGGCACTGCTGCACCGCCGCCTGCCGGCGCGCTTCGGCACGCTGGACGAAGCCATCCGCGTCACCGGCATCCTGAAAAGCAAGCAGCAGCGCCAGGATGTGCTGGACCGCTCGCGCCAGGTGCTGGACATGGCGGTCAGGAACGGCACGGTGGCGATCCGCGCGCATCCCGATGTCGACCTGATCCAGGGGCTGATCGGGGTGGAGACGCTGCTTGAACTGAAATCGGAGTACCACGATCTGCTCGACCTGCAGATCGTGGCCTTCCCGCAAGAGGGCATCCTGAAATCGCAGGGCACCCGCGAGCTGCTGACAGAGGCCATGGACATGGGCGCCGATGTGGTCGGCGGCTGCCCGTACAACGAGCTGAGCTGGGCCGACACCATGCGCCATATCGACATGGTCTTCGAACTGGCGCAACGCTATGACGCGCCGGTCGACATGCATGCCGATTTTGCCGACGACACCGGCGACCAGCGCTTTGCCGCAGTGTCATATATCGCGCAGAAGACCATCGAAACCGGCTACCAGGGGCGCGTGTCGCTGGGCCATGTCACGAGCCTGGGCGCGCTTGACGCGGCGCAGCTGCAGCCGCTGATCGAGCAGATCCGCGAGGCCGGCATCAGCATCGTCACGCTGCCCGCCACCGATCTCTATCTCGGCGGCCGCAAGGACGTCCAGAACCAGCGCCGCGGGCTGGCGCCGGTGAAGGCCCTGCACAGCGGCGGCGTCAACGTGGCGTATTCCTCGAACAATATCCGCAACGCCTTCACGCCGTTCGGCAAGGCCGACATGCTGCAGATCGGCAACATGCTGGCGCACGTGGCCCAGTTCGGCGTGCCCGAGCACCAGCTCGCGGTGCTCGACATGGGCACGCACAACGCCGCGCGCGCGATGGGCCTGCACGACACCTATGGCCTCAAGGTCGGGCGCCAGGCTGACCTGGTCGTGCTCGATACCTTCCAGGTGGCCGATGCGCTGATCGACATCCCGCCGCGGCTGTGGGTGGTCAAGCGCGGCAAGATCACCGTAGTCACGCAGCATCGCTGCGAGATCCATCGGCACCGGTGCTGCCCACACTGACCGCAATGCCCGTTCCCCGTCCATCAAGGAGTCGATCATGAGAAAGCTGCCCGCCGAAGTCGTGGCTTCACTGCTTGCCATCACCACCGTTCCCATCGCCGCGCATGCCTCGCACCTGCCGCCATGGGCCATCTTCATCAGCTGGGCCGCGACCTTTGCCATGGGCGGCCCCACGCCGGAGAACCTGAAGAAGATCTGGCCGACACTGCCGGTGGGCTCGCTCTTTGCCTTTGTCATCGTGCTTTGCTTCCGCCAGGCGGCCGAGCAGTTCTCCGGGCCAGCGCTGATCGTGGCGGAGATGGTGATCCTGTTCGCGCTCAACGCTTCGATGATGTATCTCGCTCGCGTGTTCGTCACGCTGCGCTTCATCCCCGGCATGTTCTTTGGCTTTGCCTCGTATTTCGCCACGCTGTTCGGCGGCTTCGGCCCGGTGCCGGGCGATCCCGTTGTCGCGCTTGGCGCGGTGATCGCCATGAATGCGCTCGGACCGGCCTATGCCTGGATCAAGCATCACTACGCGGCACCGGAATCCGTTGCCGAACGCCCATGGCAAGGCTGGAAGACCGGGACCTGAGCCGACGCGTCCTGCCGGGTTTGCGTGCCAGGCGCAGCATGACCCGGCGCCATCATCGAATCGTTATCGCGGCTGCCAGCGTGGGCCGGCCGCGCGTATCCGGGGGAAGTGAGTATGGAATTTCTGGGTGAAGTGGATCCTTGCGGCACCGGCACGTCGCGCCGGGCATTCCTGGCCGGCTCGGCCGCGCTGGCGGGCAGCACCGTATTGCCTGCCGTCGGCCAGGAACTGGCGCAGGAGCCGGCGCAATCCGGACGCGCAGGGCTGGCGCATTCGTCCGCGGGCATGGTCACCAGCCCGCATGGACTGGCCAGCCAGGCGGGGCTGGAGGTATTGAAGGCCGGGGGCAACGCCATCGAGGCGGCGATTGCCATCGGCGCGGTGCTGAGCGTGACATACCCGCATTTTACCGGCCTGGGGGGCGACGCCTTCCTGGTGGTCAGCGACCGCGGCGGCAATGTGCGCACGTTCTCCGGCATCGGCCAGGCGGCGTCCGAGATCTCGGGCTATGCCGGCACGATTCCGCTGCGGGGCCCGGCAGCGGCACTCACTGCCGCCGCCACCGTTGCGATCTGGGACCGCGCCTTTGCCTTCAGCCGGGACCAGTGGGGCGGCACGCAGTCGTGGTCGGCGCTGCTGGCGCGGGCCACCGAGTACGCCGCCAACGGATTCCCGGTCACGCCGTCACAGTGCTTCTGGCAGGAGTTCCGCTCGGCGGACCTGTCAGGCTGGGATGGCTTCGGACAGGTCTTCATGCCAGACGGGCGCATGCCCAGGCCCGGCCAAATGTTCCGCCAGCCTGAGCTGGCCCGCACCCTGGACCGGGTGGCGACACAGGGCGGGCGCGAATTCTACGAGGGCGACCTCGCCGGTCGCCTTGCCGCCGGGCTGGCCAAGGCCGGCTCGCCGTTGCGCGAACAGGACCTGGCGCGCTGCCAGGCGCGCGAAGAAGTGCCGCTGCGCGTGGCCTACCGCGACGGCGAACTGCTCGGCCTGCGTCCGCCCACGCAAGGCGTGACCACGCTGGAGATCATGGGCATCCTCGACCGGTTCGATCTGTCCGGTATCCAGGAAGGCAGCGCAGACTATTACCACCTGCTGGTCGAGGCCGTGAAGCTGGCGTTCCTGGACCGCAACCGCTACGTCGCCGATCCCGATTTTGTCGACGTGCCGCTGGAGCGGCTGTTGTCCAGGTCCAATCTCGACGCCCACGCGCGCCGCATCCGCATGGACCGCGCCATGGCGTGGCCGCATGTGTTCAAGCCCGGCGACACCGTCTACATCGGCGCCGCCGACCGCGAGGGCCGCTGCGTGAGCATGCTGCAGACCGTCTATTTCGACTGGGGCAGCGGCCTGGTCGTCGGCGACACGGGGGTGCTCTGGCACAACCGCGGCGCATCGTTCAGCCTCGATCCCGCCAGCCCCAACGTGCTGCGCGGCGGCAAGCGGCCATTCCATACCCTCAATCCCGGCATCTACCTCAAGCAGGGCCGGCCGCACCTGCTGTACGGCACGCAAGGCGCCGACGGCCAGCCGCAGACACTGGCCGCGGTGCTGACACGGATGATCGACTACGGCATGGATCCGCTGACGGCTCTGCGCCGCCCGCGCTTCCTGCTGGGCAAGACCTTCTCGGACAGCCGCGACAGCCTCAAGCTGGAACAGGATGCCGGCCTGCCGGTGTTCAACGAGCTTGCCGCGCGCGGCCATCAACTGAGCCCGATCCCTGCGCAAAGCCAGCTGGCCGGTCACCCGGGCGCGATCCGGATCGATACCGGCGGGCAGCTTAGCGGCGCGCACGACCCGCGCAGCGATGGCCGGGCGCTGGGGGTATAGCGCGCGGCGCCCGGCGCCGGCGGCGCTTCCCGGTGACGCTGCGTTGTACCGGTGCGTCACCCAAAGAAAGAGCCCTCGGCCAGGGAGGACGAGGGCCACAAGTGGTAGCGGGCGAGTCGCAGTACGCCCGCATACCATGATGGTGCCGCTACGCGATCCGGGCATCCCCAATTCTGGGGATGTTGCTTTCCACTGCGCGCTGATAGCACCAACCATCAATGGAGCAAAGGGACGTGCAATTCCCTGAAATCGAACGCGTCCGATTTGTCATTGATGCCATGAATGGTCAGGACGGCATCGTGGGTCATCGCCAGCTGCAGGCCTGCGGCAATCGCGGCATCGCGTGACGGGTAGACCGGTCCCGGGTTGTCGGGGTCGTATTCCAGGGCCCACTGCGCGTCTCGGGTGAGGATGACCTCGATGGACTTGATTGGCATCGCCAACTCCGTTTCTTGTGGACGATGTGCGGTCGCGCCGGCGTGGAGAAAGGGCCTGGCAACGGGGAGCCGGTGCCAGGCGTCCGCCTGTGGAGCACTGTGATGCTGATGCCGTGCATGGCCCGGCCTGCAGCGATTCCAGCGTAGGCCAGGGCTGGGGACATGACTGTAAACAACTGCAAAGGCTGCGGTGCGATTTGGTTACCGTCCTGGAAAACAGATGGCGGGGTATCCGCTGCCAAAGAAAAAACCCGCGAAGCCTTCGGCTATCGCGGGTTTCTAGACCTGCAGGTGCTGCATCGGACTGAATACTGGTGGAGCCGGCGGGAATCGAACCCGCGTCCGTAAGCCCTCCACAGAGAGTTCTACATACTTAGTTCTGTCATTTGATTTAACCGGCGCATCGCGGACGAACACGCTCTACGACGGCGAGTCACTAGGTTTTCGTCCCCGGCTTCGTGACCCTTCCGGAGCTTATCTGACGTAAATGACCTCGCGTGGTCTTGCGACCCTAGCCCGTCAGCGAGCCAGTGCGAGGACGGCCGCAATTAAGCGGCCAGTGCGTAACGTTCGTCGTTAGCAGTTATTGCATTCCCATTGATTAACGAGGTGACGGGTCCTCGGTATGCCCTCCACTGCTTTGTAACCCACGTCGAAACCAGGTCGGCCCCAGTGAGGAAGCTGGATTGTACCCGGTTGGACGCAAGCTGTCGCGGGGAGTTCCGGGAACGGCCAGGATACCCCTGCGACACAATCAGGCGACCACGGCGGGCAACAGCAGCGGGATCAGCTCGGCCGGGTGGCGGATCAGGTGGTCGGCGCCCCAGGTCTCGGGCGGCTCGGCGTCGCCGCAATAGCCATAGGCGGCTGTGACGGTGATCATGCCGGCGGCCTTGCCGGCCTGGATGTCGCGCAGGTCATCGCCCACATAGACGCACTGGCGCGGGTCGACGCCGGCGCTTGCCGCGGCATGCAGCAGCGGGGCGGGGTGCGGCTTGGCGTGGGGCGTGGTGTCGCCGCTGACGACCGCGCTGGCGCGCGGGGCCAGGCCGATCGCGGCGACCAACGGCACGGTGAAGCGGGCGATCTTGTTGGTGACGATGCCCCACGGGATGCCCGCTGCCTCGAGCGCGGCCAGCACTTGCGGCATGCCGTCGAACAGGCGCGTGTGCACCGCGATGTCGGCCTCGTAGTAGTCCAGGAAGACATCGCGCAGCGCCGGGAACTCTGCATCCTCCGGACGCAGGCCGAAGGCTGCACCCAGCAGTCCACGCGCGCCGTGCGAGGCGACGGGACGCAGTTTTTCATAGGCCACCGGCGCCTGGCCGCGCTCGACGACCAGCCGGTTGGCCGCCGCCGCCAGGTCCGGCGCGGTATCTGCCAGCGTGCCGTCGAGGTCGAAGAAGACCCCTGCGATGCCGGCGCTCATGCTGCCACCCGGCGGAACGCCATCATGTAGTTCACATCGGTGTCGCTGCCCAGCGCATACACCTGCGACAGCGGGTTGTAGGTCATGCCGCGCATTTCCACCAGGTCCAGCCTGGCCTGGCGGGCAAAGCGCGCGAGCTCGGACGGCGTGATGAACTTGTCGTAGTCGTGCGTGCCGCGCGGCAGCATGTTGAGCACATACTCCGCGCCGACGATGGCCAGCAGGTAGGCCTTCAGGTTGCGGTTGATGGTCGAGAAGAACACATAGCCGCCGGGCTTGACCAGCGTGGCACAGGCTTGCACGATCGACGCCGGATCCGGCACGTGCTCCAGCATCTCCATGCAGGTCACCACATCGACGCTGGCCGGTTCACGTGCGGCCAGCGCTTCTGCGGCGATCTCTTCGTAGGTCACGGCAACCCCGGTCTCCAGGCTGTGCAGGTCCGCTACCTTCAGTGCCTTGGTCGAGAGATCGATACCGCGCACCGTGGCGCCCAGGCGTGCCATGCTTTCGGACAGGATGCCGCCGCCGCAACCCACGTCGACCACGCGCTTGCCGGCCAGACCGGCGATGCCGTCGATCCAGCGCAGGCGCAGCGGGTTCAGCTCATGCAGCGGCTTGAACTCGCTTTCCGGGTCCCACCAGCGGTGGGCCAGTTCGCTGAACTTGTCGATTTCCTTCGGATCGGCATTGCCGCGCGGCAGGTCCTGATTGGCGGCGCCGGCTGCGGAAAGGGTTTGCGATTGCAACGTCATCGTATGCGGGGCCGGCGGCACTAGCCGCGCCGGCGGTGTGAAGGGAAGAGAGGGACAGTCCGGGCAACTGTACCAAAAAAAAAGCCCAGCTTGCGCTGGGCCTTTCGTCGTCGGAAAGAATCCGATTAACGTGCGCTGCGGGTGCCGACCACTTCGACTTCCACGCGGCGGTTCGGCTGCTGGCAGGCGATCTGGGACTTGCGGTTGCCCTTGCACGACTTCGGATCGACCTTCAGCTGGCGCTTGCCCTTGCCTTCGGTGTAGACGCGGTTGGCTTCAACGCCCTTGCTCACCAGGTAAGCCTTGACCGATTCAGCACGACGGATCGACAGGCGATCGTTGTACTTGTCCGAACCGAACGAGTCGGTGTGGCCAACGGCGATGATGACTTCCAGGGTGATGCCTTGCAGCTTCGAGACCAGGTCGTCCAGCTTGGCCTTGCCTTCCGGCTTCAGGACAGCCTTGTCGAAGTCGAACAGGGTGTCAGCAGCGAAAGTGACCTTCTCGCTCGAGACGACCGGAGGAGCCACCGGAGCCGGTGCCGGTGCCGGTGCGGCCGGGGCCAGGGCGCCGTCGCACAGCGCGTTGGCGGTGGCCGGGGTCCAGGAGCTGTCGCGCCAGCAGAGCTCGTTCGTGCCATTCTTCCACACGTACTCGCTCGTACCGTTGCCCCAGTTGTCGTTCACTGCCTTCTTTTCATAAGGGACGGACTGAGCTTGAGCGGATGCAGCCATTACTGCGGTAGCTGCAACGAGCGCGAGCTTGGCAAATTTTTTCATATTTCTCCTCTCAGGATGAGATCACCGCAGGGTTACTGCGAGCAAATGGACGAAAACAAGTCATACATTCTTCGGAGTATAACATTCTCGATGTGGTGGATGCTCCACTTCGAACAATGTCTGGCTCTTCGCTGGGGAATTGTGCCACAAGGGTCGTTTCCTAAGAAGTAAATATATTCGATTCGCCGCATGGGTTTTGGGCCTGTGGTGTTTGTGCAACATAGGTCTTGTGTCGCCCGCAAAGCCTTGTGGCATCAGGGATTCCGGGTTTCAGCGAGGGCCTCGGGAGGTGTGCGCAAGGGCTGTCCGGAGAGCGGCAGGCGGGGGGTGGCGGCATGTTAGAATGACACGTTGCCCAGCCGTCAGGCGCCCACTGTGCCGCGCGCTAAAGGGCCTGTCATTCGCTTAAACCTGCCGCATAAACCACGCCGCAATGGATCCATTCGCAAAAGAAACCCTTCCGGTCTCCCTCGAAGAGGAAATGCGCCGCTCCTATCTCGATTACGCCATGAGCGTGATCGTGGGCCGGGCGCTTCCTGATGTGCGGGACGGCCTGAAACCGGTGCACCGGCGCGTGCTGTTTGCGATGCACGAGCTTAACAACGACTGGAACCGACCCTACAAGAAGTCGGCCCGTATCGTCGGTGATGTGATCGGTAAGTATCACCCGCACGGCGATACCGCAGTCTACGACACCATCGTCCGCATGGCGCAGGACTTCTCGCTGCGCTACATGCTGGTCGACGGCCAGGGTAATTTCGGTTCGGTCGACGGCGATAACGCCGCGGCCATGCGTTATACCGAAATCCGCCTGGCGAAAATCGCCCACGAGATGCTGTTCGACATCGACAAGGAAACCGTCGATTTCGACAGCAACTACGACGGCTCTGAAAAAGAGCCTTCGATCCTGCCGGCGCGTATTCCCAATCTGCTAATCAACGGTTCGTCCGGTATTGCGGTGGGCATGGCCACCAATATCCCGCCGCATAACCTGAATGAAATCGTCGATGGCTGTCTGCACCTGCTGCGCAACCCGCAGGCGACGGTGGATGAACTGATTGAATTGATTCCGGCGCCTGATTTTCCGACCGCCGGGATTATCTATGGCATCCAGGGCGTTCGCGAAGGCTATCGCACCGGCCGCGGCCGCGTGGTGATGCGGGCCAAGACGCACTTCGAGGACATCGACCGCGGCCAGCGCCAGGCGATCATCGTCGACGAGCTGCCCTACCAGGTCAACAAGCGCACCTTGCTCGAACGCATCGCCGAACTGGTCACTGAAAAGAAGATCGAGGGCATTTCCGACATCCGCGACGAGTCGGACAAGTCCGGCATGCGCGTGGTGATCGAGCTCAAGCGCAACGAGGTGCCCGAGGTTGTTCTCAACAACCTATATAAGAACACCCAGCTGCAGGACACCTTCGGCATGAACATGGTGGCGCTGGTCGACCGCCAGCCGCGCCTGCTGAACCTGCGCCAGATGCTGGAGTACTTCCTGGCGCACCGGCGAGAAGTCGTCACCCGCCGCACGGTATTCGAGCTGCGCAAGGCGCGCGAGCGCGGCCACGTGCTGGAAGGCCTGGCCGTCGCGCTGGCCAACATCGACGAATTCATCGCCATCATCAAGGCCGCACCGACTCCGCCGATCGCCAAGCAGGAACTGATGGCGAAGGCATGGGATTCGGCCCTGGTCCGCGAAATGCTTGCGCGCGCCGAAGGCGAGACCCCGGGCGGCCGCGCCTCCTATCGTCCGGACGGGCTGCCGCCGGTGTTCGGCATGCAGGCAGACGGCCTGTACCGCCTGTCGGATGGCCAGGCGCAGGAAATCCTGCAAATGCGCCTGCAACGCCTCACCGGGCTCGAACAGGACAAGATCGTCCAGGAATATCGCGACATCATGGCGGTAATCACCGACCTGCTGGATATCCTGGCGCGGCCGGAGCGTATTACTGCAATCATCGTCGACGAACTCACCGCTATCCGCGCCGAATTCGGCGATGAGCGCCGTTCGCAGATCGAGCTGAACGCGACCGAGCTGGACACCGAAGACCTGATCACCCCGCAGGACATGGTGGTCACGCTGTCGCACAGCGGCTATATGAAGAGCCAGCCGATTTCCGAGTACCGCGCGCAAAAGCGTGGCGGACGCGGCAAGCAGGCGGCAGCGACCAAGGAAGACGACTGGATTGACACGCTGTTCGTGGCCAATACCCACGACTACATCCTGTGCTTCTCCAACCGCGGCCGGCTCTACTGGCTGAAGGTGTATGAGGTGCCGCAGGGCTCGCGCAACTCGCGCGGGCGCCCGATCGTCAACATGTTCCCGCTGTCCGAAGGCGAGAAGATCAATGTGATCCTGCCGGTCAAGCAGTTTGACGCCGAGCACTTCATCTTTATGGCCACCGCCCGCGGCACGGTCAAGAAGACCGCGCTGACCGAGTTCTCCAATCCGCGCAAGGCCGGCATCATCGCGGTCGACCTGGACGAGGGCGACTACCTGATCGGCGCGGCCGTGACCGACGGCCAGCACGATGTGATGCTGTTCTCCGATGCCGGCAAGGCCGTGCGCTTCGACGAGAACGACGTGCGTCCGATGGGCCGCCAGGCGCGCGGCGTGCGCGGCATGAACCTGGAAGACGGCCAGACCGTGATCGCCATGCTGGTGGCGCCGGCCGAGACCGCCGAAGAGGCTGAGGCGGGCATGCGCGGCAGCGTGCTGACCGCGACCGAGAACGGCTACGGCAAGCGCACCCCCATTGCTGAGTACACTCGACACGGTCGCGGCACCAAGGGCATGATTGCGATCCAGACGAGCGAGCGCAATGGCCGTGTGGTGGCGGCAGCACTGGTTTCGCCCGAGGATGAGATCATGCTGATCACCACCGGTGGCGTGCTGATCCGTACCCGCGTGGCTGAAATCCGCGAAATGGGCCGCGCCACGCAGGGTGTCACGCTGATCAACGTTGACGAAGGCACCAAGTTGTCCGGGCTGCAGCGCATCGTCGAAAGCGATGCCGATAACGGTGCCGGTGGCGACGAGGCTGAAGACGCCGACGGTGCAGAAGGTGCTGCCGGGGCCGACTTGGACGCTAATCCGTAAGACAAATCGTAAATTGTTGCAACAATAGGACGCCCGCCGGAACTCGCGTCGCGGCTGTCCGGACTAAAACGGACGTATTTACCAGGGAGTCACAATGCTCAAAACCTATCGACGTATCGCAGTTCTGGCCGCTTTCGTTCCGACCTTCATGATGGCGCAGCACGCCCATGCGCAGGATGCGGAAAAGACAGCAGCCATCAAGGAACTGCTTTCCGTCATGCAGGCAGACCAGGCTGTCAAGGGCCAGGCCGAAAACTGGCAGCAAGGCGCCAAGCAGGAAGCTCCGCTAGTGCTGGAACAAGTGCTGGTCGAGAACAAGACCCTGAACGACAAGCAGAAGCAGGCCGCTGTCGAAAAGCTGAAGAAGAACGGCGCGGTCCAGCGCATGGTTGACGGCGCCGGCTCGGCCTTCAGCACCGATGGCTTCCGCAAGGACGCGATCCAGGCGCACTACGATGCCTTCGGCAAGTACTACTCGACGGCGGAACTCAAGGACCTGACCACCTTCCTGAAGTCGCCGACCGGCCAGAAGTTCATGGCCAACCAGGGCAAGGCGACCCAGGAGATCTGGGGTTCGATGATGCAGAAGTACGGCCCGCAGGTCGGCAAGTCGATGCGCGACGCCGCAGAGAAGGAAATCACCGCCGCTTCGAAGTGATGCTGGCGTGATCCGCCACTGAATCAGACCGCCGTCCGCCTGCAGCCTTGCAGGCAAGTGCGGCCCCGGGGCCTGGCCCCGGGTGCCCAACGGGGCGCGGGTTTGAGGGATAATGGCTGCTTGGGTAACACCGGCAGCCATTTTTCCATTCCCCGTCTCATGAACGATCCCCAGAATCCCGCTCTTGCCGGCATGATGCAGCGTGCATTAGCCGAACGTGTCTACAACTTCTCCCCTGGCCCGGCGGCGCTGCCCGCCGAAGTGCTGCAGCAGGCTGCCGAGGAGATGCTGTCCTGGCACGGGACCGGGGTTTCGGTGATGGAAATGAGCCACCGCAGCCGCGAATTCGAAAGCATCCATAACGAAGCGATCGCTGACCTGCGCGAGTTGCTGCACATCCCCGCCAATTTCAAGGTGCTGTTCCTGCAAGGTGGCGCCATTGGCGAAAACGCCATCGTGCCGCTGAACCTGATGCGGCTGCGCAGCGCCGAGCAGCCCAAGGCCGATTTCGTCGTCACCGGCACCTGGTCGGTCAAGACCGAGCAGGAAGCCCGCCGCTATGGCGCGGTCAATATCGCGGCCACCAGCGAGGCGGAGAAATTCCACCGCATCCCCGACATTGCTGACTGGAAGCTGTCGGACGATGCCGGCTACGTGCACCTGTGCACCAACGAGACCATCGTCGGCGTGGAGTTTCAGGACATTCCCGATATCGGCCAGGTCAAGGGCGACCGCGTGGTGGTGGCGGATGCTTCCAGCCATATCCTGTCGCGCCCGATCGACTGGTCGCGCGTGCAGGTGGTCTACGGCGGCGCGCAGAAGAATATCGGCCCGGCCGGCGTCACCATCGTGATCGTGCGCGACGACCTGATCGGCCATGCCCACCCGCTGTGCCCGTCGGCATTCAACTGGCGCCTGGTGGCCGAGCACAACTCGATGTACAACACGCCGCCGACCTATGCGATCTATATCGCCGGCCTGGTCTTCAAGTGGCTCAAGCGCCAGGGCGGCGTGCCCGCGATCGAGCAGCGCAATATCGCCAAGGCGTCGGCGCTGTACAACTACCTGGACCAGAGCGATTTCTATCGCAACGAGATCCATCCGAGCTGCCGCTCGCGCATGAACGTGCCGTTCTTCCTGGGCGACGAATCGCGCAATGAAGTGTTCCTGCAACAGGCGCGGGCCAACGGCCTGGTGCAACTCAAGGGACACAAGACCGTTGGCGGCATGCGCGCCAGCATCTATAACGCGATGCCGCTGGAAGGCGTGATGGCGCTGGTCGATTTCATGCGCGAGTTCGAGCGTACGTCCGCCTGACGCGCATTCCCGCTGGCTGCCCGCGCACCTCAGGCACAGTGCGCCGGCAGGCAGAGGTCAGTTTTTCTCCGGCCGCCGCGCCCCGGCGGCCCACCGGATTCATACAAAATGACAAGCCAAGACCGCACCCCCGCGCGCGAGGAGACGCCGCCCAACGAGCAGCAGAACGACAGCCACCTGAGCGAAGCCGAGCGCAAGCTGTCGGTCGAGCTGAGCCCGCTGCGCGAGCAGATCGACACCGTTGACCGCGAACTGCTGGCGATGCTGAACCGCCGCGCCAAACTGGCACTCGAGGTCGGTGAGGTCAAGAAGAAGTACGGTGCGCCGGTGTTCCGCCCGGAGCGCGAGCTGCAGGTGATCCGCAAGGTGCAGGGCGCCAACCCCGGCCCGCTGCTGGGCGAAAGCGTTGCGGCGATCTGGCGCGAGGTGATGTCCGCCTGCCGCGGGCTGGAAAAGCCGCTGGAAGTGGCTTTCCTCGGCCCGGCCGGCACGTTCTCCGAGCAGGCGCTGTATGCGCACTTCGGCCATGAGGTGTCGGGCGTGCCTTGCCCGAGCATCGACGAGGTGTTCCGTGCCGTCGAGGCGGGCACGGTCGAGTACGGCGTGGTGCCGGTCGAGAACTCCACCGAGGGCGCGGTGTCGCGCACGCTCGACCTGTTCCTGCAGACCTCGCTGAAGATCAGCGGCGAGATCGCGCTCAAGGTGCACCACAACCTGATGGCATCCACGCCCGACATGCAGGGCGTCACGGTGGTGCGCGCGCATGCGCAGGCACTGGCGCAGTGCCAGCACTGGCTGACCGCCAACTATCCGCACCTGGAGCGCCAGGCGGTGTCGAGCAATGCCGAGGCCGCGCGCATGGCCAGCGAAGATCCGACCGTGGCCGCGATTGCCGGCGAGTCCGCCGCCAACCGCTATCACCTGCATATCGTGCGCACGCATATCCAGGACGATCCGCACAATCGCACGCGCTTTGCCGTGATTGGCCGCTATGAGACCGAGCCGTCGGGCAGCGACCAGACCTCGATGATCCTGTCGGTACCTAACAAGGCCGGCGCGGTGTACCAGCTGCTGGCGCCGCTGGCGGAGAACGGTGTGTCGATGTGCCGCTTCGAGTCGCGCCCGGCGCGCAGCGGCGCGTGGGAGTACTACTTCTACGTCGATGTGGAAGGGCACCAGCATGAGCCGGCAGTGGCGCGCGCCATCGAAGAGCTGCGGCGCAACGCGGCTTACCTGAAGGTGCTGGGCTCGTATCCGTCGAGCAAGTAAGGCAGCCAGGCAAGAACAAGGAGACGAGATGGCAGAGCAGGGTAAGCAAGGCGGCACGGTGTTCGGACCCGGCTATGTGCGGGCGATTTCGCCGTACGTGGCCGGCAAGCCGATTTCGGAAGTCGCGCGCGAGTTCGGCCTGGACGAGGCCGGCATCGTCAAGCTCGCCTCCAATGAGAATCCGCTCGGCATGCCCGAGTCGGCCCGCCGCGCGGTGGCCGATGCGGTGGCTGAACTCGGCCGCTACCCGGATTCCAACGGCTTTGCGTTGAAGGGCGAGCTGTCGGCGCGCTTCGGCGTGCCCGCCGACTGGCTGACGCTGGGCAATGGCAGCAACGACATCCTGGAGCTGGCCGCGCATGCGCTGGTGGAGCCGGGTCAGTCGATCGTCTATGCCGAGTACTCGTTCGCGGTCTACGCGCTGGCCACGCAGGAGATCGGCGCACGCGCCATCGAAGTGCCCGCGCGCGACTACGGCCATGATCTGGAGGCGATGGCCGCGGCGATCGCGCCCGATACGCGCCTGGTCTTTATCGCCAACCCGAACAACCCGACCGGCACGTTCGTGCCGGCCGCGCAGATCGAAGCCTTCCTGCAGCGGGTGCCGGCCAATGTGGTGGTGGTGCTGGACGAGGCGTACAACGAATACCTGGATGCCGACCAGCAATACGATTCGCTCGCCTGGGTGCGCCGCTACCCGAACCTGATGGTGTCGCGCACGTTCTCCAAGGCCTATGGCCTGGCGGGCCTGCGCATCGGCTACGCGGTGGCGCAGCCGGAGCTGTCGGACCTGCTGAACCGCATCCGCCAGCCGTTCAACGTCAACAGCGTGGCGCAGGCCGCGGCCATCGCCGCGCTGGGCGATGCCGGGTTCCTGCGCCGCAGCGCCGAGCTGAACCGTGCCGGCAAGCGCCAGCTGACCGATGCCTTCGACCGGCTCGGGCTGGAATACGTGCCGTCGTCCGGCAACTTCGTGATGGTGCGCGTGGGCGATGACGACGGCGCCGGCGCGCGCGTCAACCTGGCGTTGCTGAAGCAGGGCGTGATCGTGCGGCCGGTGGGCAACTACAACCTGCCGCGCTGGCTGCGCGTGACCATCGGCCTGGCCGAGGAGAACGCGGCCTTCATCGCGGCGCTGGAGCGGGCGCTGGCGTGAGCGCGGCTACAATCGCGGCGTTTCGCTGCAGGCTGCTTGCCTGCCTCGTTGCCAATCATCGATTTACCTCGGCCTGGTCCGAGCCACTGCCCCTAGCGGCCTGAGATTGTGAGTGCATTGCATTTTTCCCGTGTTGTCATTGTCGGTGTCGGCCTGATCGGCGGCTCGCTCGCGCTGGCGCTCAGGCGCGCCGGCGTGGTGGGCACGGTGGTCGGGGTGGGGCGCTCGCCGGCGTCGCTGCAGAAGGCGCTGGACCTTGGCGTGATCGACGAGGCCGCGACGCTGGCGGATGCCGCGCGCGGCGCCAGCGTGATCGTGCTGTGCGCGCCGGTGGCGCAGAACTTTGCGCTGCTGCACGCGCTGGAGCCGCACCTGCAGCCGGGCACCATCGTCACCGATGCCGGCAGCACCAAGTCAGACGTGATCATGGCGGCCAAGACGGCGCTCGGCGACAAGGTCGCGCAGTTCGTGCCGGCACACCCGATCGCCGGGCGCGAGCTCAACGGCGTGGAGGCGGCGCTGCCGGACCTGTACCTCGGCAAGAAGACCGTGCTGTGCCCGCTGCAGGAAAACTCGCGCGCCGATGTCGCCGCGGTGCGCGCCATGTGGGAAAGCGCCGGCGCAGAATGCCATGTGATGTCGGCAGTGCAGCACGACGCGGTGTTTGCCGCGGTCAGCCACCTGCCGCACGTGCTGTCGTACGCGCTGGTGGCGCAGGTCGCCAATGCGGAAGATGCCGCGCTGAAGCTGGGCTTCGCCGGCGGCGGTTTCCGCGATTTCACGCGCATCGCGGCCTCGTCGCCGGAAATGTGGCGCGATATCTGCGTGGCCAACCGCGACGCGCTGCTGCGTGAGCTGAATACCTACCAGTCGGTGCTGGCGCACCTGAAGGCGCAGATTGAGAAGGGCGACGGCGACGCGCTCGAACGCATCTTCGCGCGCGCCAGCAAGACCCGGCTGGCCTGGGGCGCAGAGCGTGCCGCGGGCAACCATACCGAACCCTGAACCAATCGCCTGACCGCGGCGCCCCGGCGCCCACGAGAACCATGGAACACCTGACGCTAGGCCCCCTGACCCGCGCCAACGGCACCGTCCGGCTGCCGGGCTCGAAGAGCATCTCCAACCGCGTGCTGCTGCTGGCCGCACTGGCCACGGGCGAGACCCGCGTGCGCGATCTGCTCGATTCCGACGACACCCGCGTGATGCTGCAGGCGTTGCGCACGCTCGGCGTGGCGTGGCGGCAGGAAGGCGACGACTACATTGTCACCGGCGCCGGCGGCAATTTCCCGAACAAGTCGGCCGAGCTCTTCATGGGCAATGCCGGCACCGCGATCCGCCCGCTGACTGCCGCGCTTGCGCTGCAGGGCGGCAACTACAAGCTGTCGGGCGTGCCGCGCATGCATGAGCGGCCAATCGGCGACCTGGTCGACGGCCTGCGCCAGGTGGGCGCCGTGATCGACTACCTTGGCAATGAAGGCTTTCCGCCGTTGCATATCCAGCCGGCCGGCATTCGCATCGATGCGCCGATCCGCGTGCGCGGCGATGTGTCGAGCCAGTTCCTGACCGCGCTGCTGATGAGCCTGCCGATGGCGCAATCCGACAGCGGCCGCATCGAGATCGAGGTGGTGGGCGAGCTGATCTCCAAGCCGTATATCGAGATCACGCTGAACCTGCTGGCGCGCTTCGGCATCAAGATCGAGCGGCAGGGCTGGGAGCGCTTCGTGCTGCCGGCCGGCGCAGCTTACCGCTCGCCGGGCGAGATCTTTGTCGAGGGCGATGCGTCGTCCGCTTCCTACTTCCTGGCGGCCGGCGCGATCGGCGGTGGCCCGGTCCGGGTGGAAGGCGTGGGCATGGCCAGCATCCAGGGCGATGTGCGCTTCGCCGAGGCGCTCAACCGCATGGGCGCCAATGTGATGGCAGGTGACAACTGGATCGAAGTGCGCGGCACGGAACGCGACGACGGGCGCCTGCACGGCATCGAACTGGACTGCAACCATATCCCCGATGCGGCGATGACGCTGGCGGTGGCAGCACTGTTTGCCGAAGGCACGACTACGCTGACCAATATCGCCAGCTGGCGCGTCAAGGAAACGGACCGTATCGCGGCGATGGCGACGGAACTGCGCAAGCTCGGCGCACTCGTGGAAGAGGGGGCAGACTACCTGCGTGTGACGCCGCCGCAGCCGTGGCAGACTCCGGCCGACGGCATTGGCACCTATGATGACCATCGCATGGCGATGTGCTTCTCGCTGGCAGCCTTCGGGCCGCTGCCGGTGCGGATCAATGATCCGGGCTGTGTGGCGAAGACGTTCCCGGATTACTTCAGCGTGTTTGCGGGCGTGACCGGCTAGGCGCCGGCCAGGTTGGCGTGGTTGCGCTGCGCCGGGGCATGATTGCGGGCAGTCCCGGCTTGGCGGCGCTCGCGCTTCTCCCAGTAGCGGTCGAAGAAGTAGTGGGCCACGGTATTGACGGCCGGCTCGATGAAGGTGATGGCACCGCTGATGGCGAGGCTGCCGGTCAGCGCATACGTCACGCTGAACGCGATGCCGAGGTGCATGATGCCGAACGTCAGGGTTTTTGCCATGTTAGATTGCCTCGCGACTGGGACGGGAAGGGCACTGTGCCGCGGCTGCGGTCAAGCGCCATGAATCAAATAATAATGATTCTCAATTGAATTCACAATCAATCGTTTCTTTTGGCTTTATAAACAATGACTATCGTCAACGTCATCGCCATTGACGGGCCGACTGCCTCGGGCAAGGGCACTGTCGCGCACAAGGTTGCGGACGCCGTGGGCTTTCACCTGCTCGACAGCGGCGCCCTGTACCGGCTCGTGGCGCTGGCCAGCGACCGCGCCGGGATTGACCTGGCGGACGTGGACGCGCTTGCAAAGATCGCTTCCCGCCTCGATGTGAAGTTCGGCCCTGACCGCGTCTGGCTGCAAGGCGAGGAAGTCAGCCTGGCAATCCGTGCCGAGGCGATCGGCAACCGGGCCTCGGCCATCGCCGTGCACCAGCCGGTGCGCGATGCGCTGACCCAGCTGCAGCGCAGCTTCCGCAAGCTGCCCGGGCTGGTCGCCGACGGCCGCGACATGGGCACCGTGATCTTCCCGGATGCGCCGCTCAAGGTGTTCCTGACCGCAAGTGTTGAGGCGCGCGCTCGCAGGCGCTATAAACAATTGATTGATAAGGGAATTTCTGCTAATATTGAAGACCTTTTGCGTGACCTTGAAGCGCGCGATGTACGGGATCGCACCCGCACCGCCGCGCCGCTTCGTCCCGCCGAGGATGCAAAGCTGCTGGATACCTCCGATATGACGGTGGACCAGGCAGTGGCGCAGGTGCTGGAGTGGTTTGCCGCTGTGCGGCCCGATGCATGAGATGCATGCGGGCGCATCAGTAGAAGCGGCGTACCCCGACGGCACCAGATGGCGCCAGCCCGGGCAAGACTTGTGGCTGGCTTGTGTCAAACCTGACCCCGCTGCACTGGCAGACTGAGCGCGATAGTCGCGCCGGCCAGCGTATTGCGGATTTCACCTTACGTTTATGTCCGACCTGCAAACTAACGAATCCTTTGCCGCACTGTTCGAGGAATCCGTCGCCCGCTCCAATATGAAGGCTGGCGAAGTGATCTCCGCTGAAGTCGTGCGCATCGACCACAATTTCGTGGTCGTCAATGCCGGCCTCAAGTCCGAGGCATTCGTGCCGGTGGAGGAGTTCCTGAACGACCAGGGCGAACTCGAAGTGCAGGCCGGCGACTACGTCTCCGTGGCCATCGATGCGCTCGAGAACGGCTATGGCGACACCATCCTCTCCCGCGACAAGGCCAAGCGCCTGGCATCGTGGCTGAACCTCGAGAAGGCGCTGGAAGACGGCGAGATCATCTCGGGTACCGTGACCGGCAAGGTCAAGGGCGGCCTGACGGTGATGGTCAACGGCATCCGCGCGTTCCTGCCGGGTTCGCTGGTTGACGTGCGCCCGATCAAGGACACCACCCCGTACGAAGGCAAGACCCTGGAATTCAAGGTCATCAAGCTGGATCGCAAGCGCAACAACGTGGTGCTGTCGCGCCGCGCCGTGGTCGAAGCGACCCTGGGCGAAGAGCGCCAGAAGCTGATGGAAACCCTGAAGGAAGGCGCCATCGTCAACGGTATCGTCAAGAATATCACCGACTACGGCGCGTTCGTGGATCTGGGTGGCATTGACGGCCTGCTGCACATCACCGACCTGGCCTGGCGCCGTGTCCGCCACCCGAGCGAAGTGCTGTCGGTTGGCCAGGAAATCACCGCCAAGATCCTCAAGTTCGACCAGGAAAAGAACCGCGTCTCGCTGGGCGTGAAGCAGCTGGGCGAAGATCCGTGGGTTGGCATCTCGCGTCGCTACCCGCAAGGCACCCGCCTGTTCGGCAAGGTGACCAACCTGACCGACTACGGCGCGTTCGTCGAGATCGAAGCCGGCATCGAAGGCCTGGTGCACGTGTCGGAAATGGACTGGACCAACAAGAACGTTGCCCCGTCCAAGGTTGTCCAGCTGGGCGACGAAGTCGAAGTCATGGTGCTGGATATCGACGAAGACAAGCGTCGTATCAGCCTGGGCATGAAGCAGTGCAAGGCCAATCCGTGGGACGATTTCTCGCGTAACCACAAGAAGGGCGACAAGCTGGCCGGCCAGATCAAGTCGATCACCGACTTCGGCGTGTTCATCGGCCTGCCGGGCGGCATCGACGGCCTGGTGCACCTGTCGGACCTGTCGTGGCAAGAGACTGGCGAAGAAGCCGTTCGCAAGTACAAGAAGGGCGACGAAGTCGAAGCCGTGGTTCTGGGCATCGACGTCGACAAGGAACGCATCTCGCTGGGCATCAAGCAGCTGTCGGGCGATCCGTTCAACAACTTCATCTCGGCCAACGACAAGGGTTCGCTGGTTCAGGGCACCATCAAGGCGGTTGACGCCAAGGGCGCCGTGGTCCAGCTGGCTGACGATGTGGAAGGCTACCTGCGTGCTTCGGAAATCTCCGCTGACCGCGTGGAAGACGCCCGCAACGTGCTGAAGGAAGGCGAGCAGATCACCGCCCTGGTGGTGAACGTCGACCGCAAGTCGCGCAACATCAACCTGTCGATCAAGGCCAAGGACAGCGCAGAGCAGCAAGAAGCGATGCAGAAGTTCCAGGCTGACACTGGCACGGCTGGCACGACCAACCTCGGCGCCCTGCTGAAGGCCAAGCTCGGCCAGGACAACCAGTAATCGCAGGCCCCCGCGCTTGCGCGTATGCCCATGACCAAGTCGGAGCTCGTCGAAAAACTGGCTGCCCGCTTCCCCCAGCTGCTGCTGCGGGACGCGGACATCTCGGTCAAAACGATACTCGACGCGATGTCCGAGGCGTTGGCCGATGGCCACCGCATCGAGATTCGCGGATTCGGCAGTTTTGGTCTGAACAAGCGTCCGCCTCGCGTGGGGCGCAATCCCAAGTCCGGCGAGCGTGTGCTGGTGCCCGAAAAACGGGTGCCGCACTTCAAGGCGGGCAAGGAATTGCGCGAACGGGTTGACCGCAGCCAGCCGGCGCCTCCGGGCGCCAATGGCAACGGTCATGCCGCCGGCACGGCCCAGGCCGTGCCGGGCAAGGTAGGCCAGGGCAGCGCTCCCGCCGCAGCGGCGGGATTGCACGAGGGTGGGCTGAATTTTGTCCGCTCTTCCTGATTGCCGGGTTTTGCCTGCTGCTTGTGTGGTTGAAAAAAGCGCCCCCTTAGGGGCGCTTTTTTTATTGCTGCCGGCCTTGCGTGCGCACCGAGACGGGTGGCGCATCGTGCGCAAGCGGCTTGCCGGCGTCTGGCGCCGGGCCGCAGCCCGGGCCGCATTACGGCCCGGTTACCGAATAGGTGAAGTGTATCCGTTACAATGCCGGGGTCTTTGCCGGACCTCGCGCGAGTGCGCCGGTGCCGCTTCCACGTCACGCTGAAACGCTGCCAACCGCATGAAACTGTTCGCCTGGATCGTCCGCATCGTCGTATTCGTGCTGCTGTTCGTGCTGGCGCTGCGCAATACCGCCGAAGCCTCGCTGCAGCTGTTCTTCAACGCCGTCTGGCATGCCCCGCTGATCCTGATCCTGTTCGCGGCCTTCGTGCTCGGCGCGGTCGCGGCACTGGCATCGATCGCGCCCAACCTGATGCGCCAGCGCATGGAGCTTGCCCGGCTGCGCCGCGCCCTGGCCGATGCCGGCGCGCAGGCGAGCGCGTCAGCGGCATCGCCGCCGTCGCCAACGTCGGCAGCCGCCGCCGCGCCGCGCGACGGCAAACCTGTTCCCTATAACGTAGTCGGCCCGAAGGTCTGATCCATGATGTTTGAAACCTGGTGGCTGCTGGCGCTGCCACTTGTCTTTGGCCTTGGCTGGATGGCGGCGCGCTTCGATGTGCGCCAGCTGATCAGCGAGCAGGGCGCCTTGCCGCGCTCGTATTTCAAGGGCCTCAACTTCCTGCTCAACGAGCAACCCGACAAGGCCATCGACGCCTTTATCGAGGTCGCGCGGCTGGACCCGGAAACCACCGAGCTGCACTTCGCGCTGGGCGCGCTGTTCCGCCGCCGCGGCGAAACCGAGCGTGCCATCCGCGTGCACCAGAACCTGGCGACCCGCCCCGACCTGCCCGAGCCCGAGCGTGAGCATGCCTTGTTTGAACTGGGCGAGGACTTCCTGCGCGCCGGCCTGCTGGACCGCGCCGAGGAATCGCTGCGCCGGCTGATGTCGGGCCCCTACGCGGCGTCGGCCAAGCGCGTGCTGCTTGAGCTCTATGAAGTGGAAAAGGAGTGGCAGAAGGCGATCGAGGCTGCGCGCGAGCTGCAGACGCTGGAGCAGACCAGCTACAGCCTGCAGATTGCCCAGTTCTGCTGCGAGCTGGCGCAGGACGCGCTGCAGCGCAAGCGCCCCGAAGATGCGGTGAAGTGGCTGAACCAGGCCGTTGCCGAGAATCCTGCCAACGTGCGTGCCCCGATCCTGTTGGGCGACGTGGCCGCGGCGGCGGGCGATGCCCGCGCGGCGCTTGGCCACTGGCTTGGCATCGAACGGCAGGATGCATCCTTTCTGCCGCTGGTGGCGGACCGCGTGGTCAAGGCCTACGCCAGCCTGCAGGAGGAGGGCGCCGCACTGGAATGGCTGCGCGGCCTGCTCAAGGGCAAGCTGGCGCCGGAGGTGCTCGATACCGCCTACAAGGCAGAGCTGGAAGTAAACGGCCCGGAAGCCGCCGCGCGCCTGATGCGCGAACAGCTGCGCCGCCAGCCCACGCTGCTGGCGCTGACCAAGTATTTCGAGGCGCAGGCGGCGGTGGTCACGGCCGGCGCCCCGTCCGCGCAGCCGGCGGGTGCCGATGCCCCGGCAGAGGGTGCCGAGGGCGCCGACGGCAACGGCGAGCAAGCGCAGGAAACCACCGCCATCCGTGACCTGCTGCAGCTGCGCACGCGCAACCTCGCGCGCTACACCTGCCGCGAGTGCGGCTTCCGCGCCCGGCTCTTCTATTGGCAATGCCCGGGATGCAACCGCTGGGAAACCTACGCCCCGCGGCGTTCCGAGACGCTCGGCTGATCCCGGGCGGCCTGTGCAACAGAATTGAATTAACGCTATGAAAGTCACGATCATCGGCAGCGGCTATGTCGGCCTTGTCACCGGCGCCTGCCTGGCGGAACTTGGCAACGACGTGTTCTGCCTGGACCTGGACGAGCAGAAGATCGCGCTGCTTAACGCAGGCGGGGTGCCGATCTACGAGCCGGGCCTGCAGGAGCTGATCCAGCGCAACCGGGCCGCCGGGCGGCTGACCTTTTCCACCGACGTGGCGGCCAGCGTCGAGCACGCCGACGTGCAGTTCATCGCCGTGGGCACGCCCCCGGACGAAGACGGCTCTGCCGACCTGAAGTACGTGTTGGCGGCGGCGCGCAATATCGGCCGCCATATGACCGGCTTCAAGGTCGTGGTCGACAAGTCCACCGTGCCGGTTGGCACCGGCGACCGCGTGGCCGCCACGATCCGCGCGGAGCTGGCCGCGCGCAGCCTGGAAGACCTGCAGTTCTCGGTGGTGTCGAACCCCGAGTTCCTGAAGGAGGGCGCCGCGGTCGAGGACTTCATGCGCCCGGACCGCATCGTGCTGGGCTGCAACGCCGACGTCGCCGGCCGCCACGCGCAGGCCACCATGCGCCAGCTTTACGCGCCGTTCAACCGGCACCACGAGCGCACCTTCTACATGGACGTGCGCTCGGCCGAGTTCACCAAATACGCCGCCAATTCGATGCTGGCCACGCGCATCTCGTTCATGAACGAGCTGGCCAACCTGGCCGACGAGGTCGGCGCCGATATCGAACTGGTGCGCATGGGCATCGGATCGGACCCGCGCATCGGCTACAGCTTCCTGTATGCCGGCGCCGGCTATGGCGGTTCATGCTTCCCCAAGGACGTGCAGGCGCTGATGCGCACCGCCGCCGACCATGGCAAGCCGATGCGCGTGCTGGAAGCGGTGGAATCGGTCAACGGCGCACAGAAGCGCGTGCTGGGCGACAAGGTCGTGCGCCGCTTCGGCGATGACCTGACTGGCCGCACCTTTGCGGTGTGGGGCCTGGCCTTCAAGCCCAACACCGACGACATGCGCGAGGCACCGTCGCGGGTGCTGGCACGCGAACTGGTGTCGCGCGGCGCGTCGCTGCGCATGCACGACCCGGTGTCGATGGCCGAAGCCCGGCGCGTGCTGGATGCCGACCTGGCCGACCTGCCGGGCGGCGCCGCGCGCGTGAGTTTCCACGAGAACCAGATGGATGCGCTGGACGGCGCCGACGCGCTGGTGATCGTGACTGAATGGAAGGTGTTCCGCAGCCCAGACTTCGGTCAGATCAAGCGGCGCCTGAAGGCCCCGGTGGTCTTCGACGGGCGCAACCTGTATGAGCCTGAGGCCATGGTCGAGACCGGCGTGGAGTACCACGCCATCGGCCGCCCGACCCGGCAGGCCGTGAACGAATGAGGCGCCGGCGGGTCAACGGACTCATCAACCGATAAGCTAACGCGGCGGCCGCGGCCGGCGCGATATTGCCAAGGATCTTCATGAACAAGACCGTCATTCCGCAGGAGCAGATCCGGCAGTCCCATATCCTGGTGGTCGGCGACATGATGCTGGACCGCTACTGGTTCGGCGATGTGGAGCGCATCTCGCCGGAAGCACCGGTGCCGGTGGTCCAGGTCAAGCGCAGCGACGAGCGCCTGGGCGGCGCCGCCAACGTGGCCCGCAATGCCGCGGCACTGGGCGCACGCGTGGGCATGCTGGGCGTGGTCGGCGACGACGAGCCGGCCCGCACGCTTGAAGCGCTGCTGGGCGAGAGCCATGTGCAGCCCTACCTGCACCGCGATCCCAAGCTCAACACCACCATCAAGCTGCGCGTGGTGGCGCACCAGCAGCAGTTGCTGCGCGTGGATTTCGAGAGCGCGCCGGCGCATGAAGTGCTGGCCGCGGTACAGGACCGCTTCCTGGCCCTGATCAACGACTACCAGGTGCTGGTGCTGTCCGATTACGGCAAAGGCGGTCTGACCCACGTCACGCGCATGATCGACGCCAGCCGCGCGGCCGGGCGCAAGGTGCTGATCGACCCCAAGGGCGACGACTACTCGCGCTACCGCGGCGCCACCCTGATCACCCCCAACCGGGCCGAGATGCGTGCCGTGGTCGGCGCCTGGAAGACCGAGGCCGACCTGACCATCCGCGCGCAGAACCTGCGCCGCGGGCTGCAGCTGGAGGCGCTGTTGCTGACGCGCTCGGAAGAGGGCATGACGCTCTACACCGAGGCCGAGGTGCTGCACGTCTCCGCCCAGGCGCGCGAGGTCTATGATGTATCGGGTGCGGGCGATACCGTGATCGCCACGCTCGCCACCATGCTGGGTGCCGGCGTGCCGCTCAAGGAAGCCGTGCAGCATGCCAATCGTGCCGGCGCCATCGTGGTGGGCAAGCTTGGTACCGCCGTCGTCTCTTATTCTGAATTGTTCGGCGCCGCCCCGTGAGGCGTGGCGCCCCCATCCTGATCCGACCATGACCATCATCGTCACCGGCGCCGCTGGCTTTATCGGCAGCAACCTCGTCAAAGGCCTGAACGACCGCGGCGAGACCAACGTCATCGCTGTCGACAACCTGACCCGTGCCGACAAGTTCCACAACCTGGTCGACTGCGAGATCTCCGACTACCTGGACAAGCAGGACTTCCTCGCGCGCTTTGCCCGCGGCGAGTTCGGCAAGGTGCGGGCGGTATTCCATGAGGGCGCGTGCTCCGACACCATGGAGACCGACGGCCGTTACATGATGGAGAACAACTACCGTTACACGCTGTCGCTGATGGAGAGCTGCCTGGAACAGGGCACGCAGTTCCTGTATGCGTCGTCGGCGGCTACCTACGGTGCTTCGCAGGTGTTCCGCGAAGACCGCGAGTTTGAGCGCCCGCTGAACGTGTACGGCTACTCCAAGTTCCTGTTCGACCAGATCGTGCGGCGCCGGCTGCCGTCGGCGCTGTCGCAGATCGTGGGCTTCCGCTACTTCAACGTGTACGGCCCGCGTGAAACGCACAAGGGCCGCATGGCCTCGGTCGCCTTCCACAACTTCAACCAGTTCCGCGCCGACGGCACGGTGAAGCTGTTCGGCGAGTACGGTGGCTATGCCCCCGGCATGCAGAGCCGCGACTTTATCTCGGTCGAGGACGTGGTCAAGGTCAACCTGCACTTCTTCGACCATCCGGACAAGTCCGGCATCTTCAATCTCGGCACCGGCCGCGCGCAGCCGTTCAACGACATCGCCGCCACCGTGGTCAACACCCTGCGCGAGGCCGAAGGCAAGCCGCGCCTGTCGCTCGATGAACTGGTGCAGGAAGGCCTGCTCGAGTACGTCAAGTTCCCCGATGCGCTGCGCGGCAAGTACCAGTGCTTTACGCAGTCGGATGTGTCGAAGCTGCGCAGCGCCGGCTACAGCGAGCCGTTCCTGAGCGTCGAGGAAGGCGTGGCGCGCTACTGCCGCTGGCTGATCGAACGCGCCGGCTGACAATCGGCGCGCAGCCGGCCGACACGCTTTCGTGCGGCCGGTGTCAACTTTTGTTGCCGCATGGGCCGCCGCTGCGGCCCGCCCCTATCCTGACCTGACCTCGCCGCCCCGGCGGGGGTGGTACCTCAGACCATCCACAGGAAAGGAGAGCCTTCATGTTCAAGCATTGGGTCCGGCAACTTGCCCGGCGTTTTTCCCTGGTATTCCTTGCTGCAACCATCTGCCTGTTCGCAGGCGGTGCGGCGCATGCCGCCATCGATGTCAACACGGCGGACGAGGCGGCGCTGACCTCGGTCAAGGGCGTGGGAGCCGCCACCGCCCGCAACATCATCGACGAACGCAACAAGCGTGGGCCCTACAAGGACGCCGCGGACCTGGCCGAGCGCGTCAGCGGCATCGGGCCGAAGTCCGTGGCGAAGCTGCAGGACGCTGGCCTCGCCATTGGCCCGAAGGGAGCCGCAGCAGCGGCCCCGGCCAAGGCCGCCAAGGCAGCGCCCGCGGCGGCCACCAAGCCGGCGCGCTAGCAGGCGCAGGGGCTGGCGCCCGGCTGCCGCGTGGCCGGGCGCTCTCCTTGCTGGTATGGGTTGTGCTAGACCCTTGCCGCTTCGCACGCCCCGTGGCGGCGGAGTATCATGCGGACGCCGCGCCGGCAGGATCTGCCGCGCGTGACTGCCGACAGGCACGCATCTACCAAACAACCAGGCACAAACGCGGCGGCCGCCGACCAGGCGGCCAGCCCGGACCACAGGGAGCAGAACAATATGGCGAATGGCGAGGACGCGGGATTCCTGCCGCAGTGGCGGCTCAAGACCGAAGGTGTGATCGGGCCGGATGAGCGGCTGCCCGCCGGGCAGACGCTGCTGGCCGGCATCCAGCACGTGGTGGCGATGTTCGGCTCGACCGCCATTGCACCGATCCTGATGGGTTTCAACCCGAATATCGCCATCCTGTTTTCCGGCATCGGCACGCTGATCTTCTTCCTGTGCGTGCGCGGGCGGGTGCCGAGCTATCTTGGCTCCAGCTTCGCCTTCATCGCCGTGGTGATCGCCGCCACCGGCTACGCGGGCAGCGGCCCCAACCTCAATATCCCGGTGGCACTGGGCGGCATCATCGCCGCCGGCGCGCTGTACACGGTGATCGGCCTGATCGTGCAGGCGGTGGGCTACGCCTGGGTCGAAAAGCTGATGCCGCCGGTGGTGACCGGGGCCATCGTCGCGGCGATCGGGCTGAACCTGGCCCCGGTAGCGGTCAAGGCGGTCAGCGGGGCGGCCCTCGATACCTGGGTGGGCCTGCTGACGGTGGTGGCCGTGGGGCTGGTGGCGGTGCGTGCGCCCGGCATGATCGGGCGCCTGCCGGTGCTGATCGGCGGCCTGGCCGGCTACCTCGCCTACTACCTGGGCACCAATGTGATGGGGCTGGGCAAGCCGATCGACTTCTCCAGCGTGGCAGCGGCCAGCTGGTTCGGGCTGCCGGCGTTCACGGCGCCGACCTTCGAGCTCAGCGCCATGCTGCTGATCGCCCCGGTGGCGATTGTGCTGGTGGCGGAGAACCTGGGCCATATCAAGGCCATCGGCGTGATGACCGGGCGCAACCTGGACCCGTATATCGGCCGTGCCTTCATCGGCGACGGCATCGCGACCATGCTGTCGGCCAGCGGCGGCGGCACCGGCGTGACCACTTATGCCGAGAACATGGGCGTGATGGCGGTCACCAAGATCTACTCGACGCTGATCTTCGTGGTCGCGGCCGCGGTGGCCATCCTGCTGGGCTTCTCGCCCAAGTTCGGTGCGCTGATCCTGACCATCCCGGGTCCGGTGATCGGCGGGCTGACCATCGTCGTGTTCGGCCTGATCGCGGCGACGGCGGGCCGGATCTGGGTGCAGAACAAGGTGGACTTCTCCAGCTCGCGCAACCTGATCACGGTTGGCGCCACGCTGACGGTGGCCGCCGGCGACCTGACGCTGAAACTGGGCGGCATGACGCTGGGCGGCATCGGGACTGCCACCTTCGGCTGCATCCTGCTGTACCACCTGTTGGGCGAAGGCAATCACGAAGAGGGCTGAGCCAGGGCAGGATGGGCGCAGGCGGGCGGGTGGCAGCGTAAATCCCGCCTGCCGGCGAGGGATAGGTGTCTGGATTACAATGGCCGGCGAATTGGAATCCCCCGTTTGCGACCCCCTTTCGCGACCCCTCGCTCCATGGCCTACAAGACAATTGAAGACACCATCGGCAATACGCCGCTGGTCAGACTGCAGCGCATCCCCGGTGCCGCCAACGACGCGCGCGGCAATGTGATCCTCGGCAAGCTCGAAGGCAACAACCCGGCCGGTTCGGTCAAGGACCGCCCCGCGGTGTCGATGATCGCCCGGGCCGAGGCGCGCGGGCGCATCAAGCCGGGCGACACCCTGATCGAGGCGACTTCCGGCAATACCGGCATCGCACTGGCCATGGCGGCCGCCATCCGCGGCTACAAGATGGTGCTGATCATGCCCGAGGACCTGAGCCTCGAACGCCGCCAGAGCATGGCGGCCTACGGTGCCGAGATCATCCTGACCCCGGTCAAGGGCGGCATGGAGTACGCCCGCGACCTGGCGGATTCGATGGAGCGCGATGGCAAGGGCGTGATCCTCGACCAGTTCGCCAACCCGGACAACCCGCAGGCGCACTATGAGGGCACCGGGCCGGAGATCTGGCGCGATACCGACGGCCGCATCACCCACTTCGTTTCGGCGATGGGCACCACCGGCACCATTACCGGCGTGTCGCGCTACCTGAAGGAACAGAACCCGGAGATCCAGGTCATCGGCGCGCAGCCGGCCGAAGGCTCGCGCATCCCGGGCATCCGCAAGTGGCCCGAGGCGTATCTGCCCAAGATCTACGATGCCAGCTACATCGACCGCACCGAGCCGGTGAGCCAGGGCGATGCCGAGCACATGGCGCGGCGCATGGCGTCCGAAGAGGGCATCTTCTGCGGCATTTCGGCCGCGGGCGCGCTCTGCGTGGCGCTGCGCATTGCCGAGGAAGTGGAGAACGCCACCATCGTGTTCGTGGTGTGCGACCGCGGCGACCGCTACCTGTCGACCGGCGTGTTCCCGGCGTGACCTGAACCGGTGCCAACAAGAAAGGCCTCGCAAATGCGAGGCCGGCGGGCAGCTGGCGTCAGCCCATCGCCGCCTTGACCGCCTCGCCCAGCTGGTACACCGCCAGCGCATAGAAGAAGCTGCGGTTGTAGCGCGTCAGCACGTAGAAGTTGCGCAGGCCGAGCAGGTACTCGGTCGGCTGGTCGGGGGTGGGCAAGTCCACCACCAGCACGCCAGTCTCGCCTTCGCGCGCGGGGTCGATCGGCTCGTCCACGCGCAGGCCGGCGCGGGTCAGCTGGTTGAGCGTGCGCGTGGGCCACGGCTCACCGTCGGCCGCGGCGGTGGCGATACCCAGGCTGCCGGCGTCGCCGGCAATGCGCCACACCACCGGGCGGCCCGGCTCCCAGCCGTGCAGCTGCAGGAAGCGCGCGACACTGCCGATGGCGTCGGTAGGGCTGTTGCGCAGGTCGATGCGGCCGTTGTTGTCGTAGTCGATGGCGTATTCGCGCAGGCTGGTCGGCATGAACTGCGGGATGCCGATCGCGCCCGCGAAGGAGCCCAGCACCGAGTACACGTCAGTGCGGGTGTCGCGGCACCACAGCAGGTAGTCGGCCAGCTGGTTGCGGAACAGCGTGGTGCGGGCTTCGCGGTTGGGCGTGTCCGGGTAGTCGAAGGCGAGCGTGGACAGCGAATCGAGCACGCGGAAGGTGCCCATGTCGCGGCCATAGATGGTTTCCACGCCGATGATGCCGACGATGACCGATGCCGGCACGCCGAACTCGGCTTCGGCGCGGCGCAGCGTGTCGCGGTTGTCCTGCCAGAAGCGCACGCCCGCGTTGATGCGGATCGGCTCGATAAAGCGCGAGCGGTAGGTGCGCCAGCTTTTGCGGCCGGTGGTGGCGGGCGGCATGATCAGACGCACCACGGTGGCGGAATAGACCGCCTGGCCAAACCACTCCTGCAGCATGCCACGGTCAAGGCGGTGGCGGGCCACCATCTCGTCGATAAATGCGCGGGTCTGCGGATTGTCGCGGTAGCGGCCGGGTTCGATCTCTTCCTCGCGCATGCTGACGCGGCGCTTGCCCGCGGCGAGCAGGCTGGGGGAGAGGCCGCAGAGTCCGAGTGCGGCAGCGGAAAGCGCGGCGCCCAGCAGGGGGCGTCGCAGTGAGCGCTGGGTGTCGGTCATGATGTCCTTTGCAAGTCGCACCGAGTATAGCGGATGCCACTGCGGCAACTGCCGGCAAGCCGTCACGAGATGGCGCGCCGGCGCCGCTGGGTGGCTTGGGCTGGCGTGTGCTAACGTAGCGATTGGAGACAACATCGCGACGATAAGAGATGCCGACAGGCTATTACACGCACCCCGAGTTCCAGCGGCACGAGATGGGGCATTTCCATCCGGAGTGCCCGGAACGCCTTCAGGCGATCGAGGATCACCTGATTTCGCACGGCCTGGACGGGCTGCTGGAGCGCCGCGAAGCCCCGCCCGCCACGCGCGAGCAGCTTGAGCGCGTGCACCGGCCCGACTATGTCGATTCACTCGAGCGCGCCAGCCCGGCCAGCGGCTATCACGCGATCGATCCGGATACCTCGATGAACTCGCACACGCTTGCCGCCGCCACGCTGGCCGCGGGCGCGGCGGTGGCGGCCACCGATGCGGTGATCGCCGGCGAGTTCGAAAACGCGTTCTGCTGCGTGCGCCCGCCCGGCCACCACGCCGAGCCCGACCGCGCGATGGGCTTCTGCTTCTACAACAACGTCGCCATCGCCGCGCGCCACGCGCTGCGGGCGCACGGGCTGGAGCGCGTGGCCATCATCGATTTCGACGTGCACCACGGCAATGGCACCGAAGCGGCATTCCGCGGCGACGAGCAGGTGATGATGTGCAGCATTTTCCAGCACCCGTTCTATCCGTACAGCGGCACCGAGCATCTCGCGCCCAATATGGTCAACATACCGCTGCCGGCCTATACCAACGGCATGGCCGTGCGCGAAGTGGTCGAGACCATCTGGCTGCCGCGGCTCAATGAGTTCCGCCCGCAGATGCTGTTTATCTCCGCCGGCTTTGACGCGCACCGCGAGGACGACCTAGGCCAGATGGGCCTGGTGGAGCAGGACTACGCCTGGATCACCGGCCAGCTGGTGGACGTTGCGCGCGCCCATGCGCAGGGCCGCATCGTCAGCTGCCTGGAGGGGGGCTACAACCTGAGCGCGCTGGGCCGCAGCGTGCTGGCGCACCTGAAGGTGCTGCTGGAACGATAGGAGAGCATGGCCATGGCCGAGACCGATGCGCGCGTGGACGCGCCGCTGCTGACCGAATCGCGCGACACCGCGGGCGTGGTGCGGCTGACCATGAATCGGCCGCAGGCGTTCAATGCACTGTCAGAAGGGCTGCTCGACGCGCTGACCGAAGCCCTCGGCCGGCTGGCGTCGGACCATACCGTGCGCGTGGTGGTGCTGGCCGGCGCCGGCAAGGCCTTCTGCGCCGGGCACGACCTGCGCGAGATGCGGGCCTCGCCGTCGCACGACTACTACCGGCGCCTGTTCGACCGCTGCACGCGCATGATGATGGCGATCCAGAAGATGCCGCAGCCGGTGCTTGCGCGCGTGCAGGGCATTGCCACGGCGGCGGGCTGCCAGCTGGTGGCCATGTGCGACCTTGCGGTGGCCGCCGACGATGCGCGCTTTGCGGTGTCCGGCGTCAACCTGGGCCTGTTCTGCTCGACGCCCGGGGTGGCGTTGTCGCGCAACCTGCACCGCAAGCAGGCGATGGAGATGCTGCTGACCGGCGACATGATCGACGCCGAAACCGCCCGTGAGCGCGGGCTGGTGAACCGGGTGGTGCCCGCTGGCCAGCTCGACGAAGAGGTGGCGCGCCTGGCCGCCAGCATCTGCGCCAAGCCGGCCGCCGCGGTGGCCGCCGGCAAGTGTCTGTTCTACCGCCAGCTGGAAATGGGCATCGAGGCCGCCTACCAGCTGGCCGGCCAGACCATGGCCTGCAACATGATGGACGAGTCGGCGCTGGAGGGGGTGCAGGCCTTCATTGACAAGCGTTCGCCGTCCTGGCGTGGCTCATAATCGACTTTCTTGCCCCTTATATGCCGGGAACGTATAAAGACATCGGTAAAAAGTCGTTTATGGTATGAAGCGAATCGCATAAAATACGCGCTTCAGAAAAATAACGAGCGGCAACAGCGCTGGAGATCCCTCGCCTGTTGCCGTTTTTCTTTTGGTCACTTTCCATGATCGAACTGCAAGGACTGTCGCAGCGCTTCCCGGGCGCGTCTGGCGACGTGCATGCATTGCGGGACGTCAGCCTGTCGATAGCGGCGGGCGAGGTCTTCGGCATTATCGGCCGCAGCGGCGCCGGCAAGAGCACGCTGGTACGCGCCATCAACCTGTTGAACCGGCCCTCGAGCGGCCGCGTGATCGTCGCGGGCCAGGAGCTGACCGCGCTGGACACGGGCGCGCTGCGCCTGGCACGCCGCGAGATCGGCATGATCTTCCAGCACTTCAACCTGCTGTCGTCGCGCACGGTGTATGAGAACGTGGCGCTGCCGCTGGAACTGGCCGGCAAGCCCAAGGCTGAGATTGCCGCGACGGTGCTGCCGCTGCTGGACCTGGTGGGCCTGTCGGCGCTGAAGGGCCGCTATCCGGCGCAGATCAGCGGCGGGCAGAAGCAGCGCGTGGGCATTGCGCGCGCCCTGGCCAGCAAGCCCAAGGTGCTGCTCTCGGACGAGGCCACTTCCGCGCTGGACCCGGAAACCACCCGCTCCATCCTGGAACTGCTCAAGCAGATCAACCGCGACCTGGGCCTGACCATCGTGATGATCACGCACCAGATGGAAGTCATCAAGCAGGTCTGCGACCGCGTGGCCGTGCTTGAAGCCGGCCGGGTGGTGGAGACCGGGCGCGTGATCGACGTATTCCTGCGCCCGCAGCACGACGTCACCCGCGCCATGATCGGCGACGTCATCTCGCAGGAACTGCCGGCCAGCGTGCTCAAGCGCGTGGAGAGCCGGCTCGGCAACGGGCGCGACCATGTCTACCGCCTGGCCTTCACCGGCGAGGGCGTGGACCAGCCGGTGCTGGCCCAGGCGATCCGCCGCTACGGGCTGGACTTCAATATCCTGCACGGCCATATCGACGAGATCCAGGGCCAGGCTTTCGGCTCGCTGGCGATCATGGCCACGGGCGAACTGGCCGACGTGAAGGCGGCGATGGAATACCTGCAGGCGCAAGGCGTCGTGGTGGAGGAGTTCGAGCATGTGGTCTGAAATGTTTGACCTGTTCCTGACCTCGTTCAACGAGACCCTGCTGATGGTGGCGATCTCGGGCGTGGTCGGCTCGCTGCTGGGCGTGCCGCTGGGCGTGCTGCTGCATCTGACCAACCGCGGCGGCGTGCTGTCGCACCCGCTGTTCAACCGCGGCATCGGCGTGGTGGTCAACGCCGTGCGCTCGATCCCGTTCATCATCCTGCTGGTGGTGGTGATCCCGTTCACGCGCTTTATCGTCGGGTCGTCGATCGGCACCACCGCGGCGATCGTGCCGCTGACCATCGCGGCGATCCCGTTTATCGCGCGCCTGGTGGAAAGCGCGCTGCGCGAGGTCGACAAGGGCCTGGTCGAGGCCGCTCAGTCGATGGGCGCCACCACCCGCCAGATCGTGTGGAAGGTGCTGCTGCCCGAGGCCATGCCCGGCATCGTCGCCGGCCTGACCATCACCTTTGTCAGCCTGGTCGGCTATTCGGCCATGGCCGGCGCGATCGGCGGCGGCGGTCTGGGCGACCTGGGCATCCGCTACGGCTACCAGCGCTATATCACCGAGGTCATGGTGGCGGTGGTGGTGATCCTAATCGTGTTCGTGCAGGCCGTGCAGAGCTTCGGCGACTGGCTTGTCCGCCGTATCAGCCACCGCTAATCCGTCAACGCCAAGTCAATTATTTTCTGAAACAGGAACGCATATCATGCAACGTCGCAACCTGCTGCAATGGATTCTCGGCGCCGCGATCGGCGCAACGCTGGCAACGGGCGCCGTCGCCCAGGAAAAGCCGATCAAGATCGGCGTGACCGGCGGCCCGCACGCCCAGATCATGGAACAGGTGAAGAAGGTCGCCGCCAAGGACGGCCTGAACATCCAGGTGGTCGAGTTCAGCGACTACATCCAGCCCAACGCCGCGCTGGCCGCCGGCGACCTGGACGCCAACAGCTACCAGCACCTGCCGTACCTGGAAGCCCAGATCAAGGACCGCGGCTACAAGTTCACGCATATCGCCTATACGGTGACGTTCCCGATGGGCGTGTACTCGAAGAAGATCAAGTCGCTCGACCAGCTCAAGCAGGGTGCGCGCGTGGGCGTGCCCAACGATCCCACCAACGGCGGGCGCGGCCTGTTGCTGCTGCAGAGCAAGGGCGTGATCAAGCTCAAGCCTAACGCCGGCCTGAAGGCCACGCCGCTGGACATCGTCGAGAACCCGAAGAAGATCCGCATCGTCGAGCTGGACGCCGCGCAGCTGCCGCGCTCGCTGGATGACCTGGATGCCGCCGCCATCAACGGCAACTACGCGGAATCGGCCGGCCTGTCGCCCGTCAAGGATGCCATCGCAATCGAAGGCCCGAAGGGTCCGTACGCCAACCTGATCGCGATCCGCGAGGCTGACAAGAGCAAGCCCTGGGTGGCCAAGCTGGTGAAGGCTTATCACTCGCCGGAAATCAAGCAATACGTCACATCGACCTTCAAGGACTCGGTCATTACCGCCTGGTAAGCCGACGTCACTTTGAGGGTTTCATCCAATCAGACGATGCCCGCAAGCCCCGGTTTGCGGCACAATCGTCGGACGGCTGGGATCTGCCGGGCTATGCCCGGCATCATTTTGCCGATAAAATAGTACGATCGTTCGAAAAACAGGAGAGCCGCCAACCCGGTGGTTATAATGACGAGCGAACAAAATTTCTGACTATCAGCTATCAGTGGAGTGAGCGCATGAAAGTACTCGTCGCAGTCAAGCGGGTGGTGGATTACAACGTCAAGGTCCGCGTCAAGGCGGACGGCAGCGGCGTCGATCTGGCCAACGTGAAGATGAGCATGAACCCCTTCGACGAAATCGCCGTGGAAGAGGCCGTGCGCCTGAAGGAAGCCGGTGTTGTCACCGAAGTGATCGCCGTCTCGTGCGGTGTCACGCAGTGCCAGGAAACCCTGCGCACCGCGATGGCCATTGGTGCCGACCGCGGCATCCTGGTGGAATCGAACGAAGACCTGCAACCGCTGGCCGTGGCCAAGCTGCTGAAGGCGCTGATCGACAAGGAACAGCCGCAACTGGTGATCCTGGGCAAGCAGGCCATCGACGACGACTCCAACCAGACCGGCCAGATGGTGGCCGCGCTGGCTGGCCTGCCGCAAGCCACGTTCGCCTCCAAGGTGGTGGTTGCCGACGGCAAGGCCTCGGTGACGCGTGAAGTCGATGGCGGCCTGGAAACGCTGTCGCTCAAGCTGCCGGCCGTGGTGACGACCGACCTGCGCCTGAACGAGCCGCGCTACGTGACGCTGCCGAACATCATGAAGGCCAAGAAGAAGCAGCTCGATATCGTCAAGCCGGAAGACCTCGGCGTCGACGTCAAGCCGCGCCTGTCGACCCTGAAGGTGGTCGAGCCTGCCAAGCGCAGCGCGGGTGTGATGGTGCCGGACGTTGCGACGCTGGTGCAGAAGCTGAAGAACGAAGCCAAGGTTATCTGAGCGCGGGGGAGAAATAACATGACTGCACTCGTCATTGCTGAACACGACAATCAATCCATCAAGGCCGCCACGCTGAACACCGTGACTGCCGCTGCCCAGTGCGGCGGCGACGTGCACGTGCTGGTGGCTGGTGCCAACGCCAAGGCCGCGGCCGATGCGGCCGCCAAGATCGCCGGCGTGACCAAGGTCCTGCTGGCCGACGCCCCGTACTTCGGTGACGGCCTGGCCGAGAACGTGGCCGAGCAGGCGCTGGCCATCGCCAACGACTACTCGCATATCCTGGCTCCGGCCACCCCGTACGGCAAGAACATCCTGCCGCGCGTGGCTGCCAAGCTGGACGTGGCCCAGATCTCGGAAATCTCCAAGGTCGACGCCCCGGACACGTTCGAGCGCCCGATCTACGCCGGCAACGCCATCGCCACGGTCAAGTCGGAAGACAAGATCAAGGTCATCACCGTGCGCGGCACCGCCTTTGACGCCGCCGCCGCCGAAGGTGGCTCGGCTGCCGTCGAGACCCTGCCGGCCGTGGCCGACGCAGGCGTTTCGCAGTTTGTTTCGCGCGAAGTGGCCAAGAGCGACCGTCCGGAACTGACCGCCGCCAAGATCATCGTCTCGGGTGGCCGTGGCGTGGGTTCGGGCGAGAACTACACCAAGGTGCTGACGCCGCTGGCCGACAAGCTGGGCGCCGCGCTGGGTGCCTCGCGCGCCGCCGTGGACGCCGGCTTCGTGCCGAACGACTACCAGGTCGGCCAGACCGGCAAGATCGTCGCGCCGCAGCTGTATATCGCCGTCGGTATCTCCGGCGCGATCCAGCACCTGGCCGGCATGAAGGACTCCAAGGTGATCGTGGCGATCAACAAGGATGCCGAAGCCCCGATCTTCTCCGTGGCCGACTACGGCCTGGTAGGCGACCTGAACACCGTGGTGCCGGAGCTGGTGGCAGCACTGGGCTGATGCCTTGCCGGCCGCCAGGCGGCCGGCACTGGTAGCAAGTACGAGCCGTTCCGGGGGTGACCCGCGAACGGCTTTTTCATACATGTTGGGAGACATCGATGACTTACCGTGCGCCGATCAAGGACATGCTGTTCGTCATGAACGAGCTGGCCGGGCTAGAGGCCGTGAGCAAACTGCCGGGCTTCGAGGAAGCCACGCCGGAAACGGCCGAGGCAGTGCTGGACGAGGCCGCCAAGTTCAACGAGCAGGTCGTCGCGCCGCTGAACCGCGCCGGCGACCTGGACCCGAGCAGCTGGAAGGACGGCGTGGTCACCACCACGCCCGGGTTTAAGGAGGCCTTCCGCCAGTTCGGCGAGGGCGGCTGGCAGGGCGTGCTGCATCCGCAGGAGTTTGGCGGCCAGGGCCTGCCCAAGCTGGTCGCCACCGCCTGCAACGAGATGCTGAACACCGCGAACCTGTCGTTCGCGCTGTGCCCGCTGCTGACCGATGGTGCCATCGAAGCGCTGCTGACGGCCGGCACGGATGAGCAGAAGGCCACCTTCCTGCCCAAGCTGATCTCGGGCGAGTGGACCGGCACCATGAACCTGACCGAGCCGCAGGCCGGCTCGGACCTGGCCGCAGTGCGCACCCGTGCCGAGCCGCAGGGCGACGGCACCTACAAGGTGTACGGCACCAAGATCTTCATCACCTACGGCGAGCACGACATGGCGAAGAACATCGTCCATCTCGTGCTGGCCCGCACGCCCACCGCGCCCGAGGGCGTCAAGGGCATCTCGCTGTTCATCGTGCCGAAGTTCATGGTCAACGCCGACGGCAGCACCGGTGAGCGCAACGACGTGCATTGCGTCTCGATCGAGCACAAGCTGGGCATCAAGGCGAGCCCCACGGCCGTGCTGCAGTTCGGCGACCATGGCGGCGCCATCGGCACGCTGGTCGGCGAAGAGAACCGTGGCCTCGAGTACATGTTCATCATGATGAACTCGGCACGCTTCTCGGTCGGCATGCAGGGCATCGCCGTATCCGAACGCGCCTACCAGCAGGCGGTGGCCTTTGCGCGCGAGCGCGTGCAGAGCCGCCCGGTCGATGGTTCGGCGCGCGAGGCGGTGACCATCATCCACCACCCTGACGTCAAGCGCATGCTGATGACCATGCGCGCGCTGACCGAAGGCGCGCGCGCCGTGGCCTACGTGGCCGCGGCCGCCAGCGACGCGGCGCACCAGCATCCCGACGAAGCGGTGCGCCAGCAGAACCAGGCCTTCTACGAGTTCCTGGTGCCGGTGGTGAAAGGCTGGAGCACCGAGCTGTCGATCGACGTCACCAGCCTGGGTGTGCAGGTGCACGGCGGCATGGGCTTTATCGAGGAGACCGGCGCGGCGCAGCACTACCGCGACGCGCGTATCCTGCCGATCTACGAAGGCACCACGGCAATCCAGGCCAACGACCTGATCGGCCGCAAGACCGTGCGCGACGGCGGCGCCGTGGCGCGTGCGATCTGCGCGCAGATCGCCGAGACCGAGGCTGCGCTGGGCAATCACAGCTGCGCCGGGTTCACCGCGGTACAGGCGCAACTGGCCAAGGGTCGCGCGGCGCTGGAAGACGTGGTGGCGTTTGTCGTGGCCAATGCCAAGTCCGACCCGAACGCCGTCTTTGCCGGCAGCGTGCCTTACCTGAAGCTGTGCGGCATCGTGTTCTCCGGCTGGCAGTTCGGCCGTGCGATGCTGGCCGCCGATGCGAAGCGGGCCGAGGATCCGGGCTTTTATGACGCCAAAATCGCCACCGCGCATTTCTTTGCGGAGCACATCCTGTCGCAGGCGTCGGCTTTGCGCGATGCCATCGTCAGTGGTGCGGCACCGGTGAATGCGATGACGGCCGAGCAGTTCTGAGTGGCCTGACAGTCGCCGGAAAGAAAAAGGGCGGCCCCGCGGGGCCGCCCTTTTTGCTTATCGAGGCAGCCTGCTTCAGGCAGTGGCCGGCCTGGGCGCCAGGTGATGGCGCGCCGGCTTCAGGTAGCGGCCCACCGACAGGTCGTCGGCGCGGATCGCCGGCGACGTGCCAGAGACCAGGTCCGAGAGCAGCTTGCCCGAGCCGCAGGCCATGGTCCAGCCGAGCGTGCCGTGGCCCGTGTTCAGCCACAGGCCGCGCACCTGGGTCGGGCCGACGATCGGCGTACCGTCCGGCGTCATCGGGCGCAGGCCGGTCCAGAAGGCGGCCTGGCTGACATCGCCGGCGCCCGGGAACAGGTCGGTGACCACGTGTTCGAGCGTGCGGCGCTTGGCCGGATCCAGGCTGCGGTCATAGCCGACGATCTGCGCCATGCCGCCCACCCGGATGCGGTCGTCGAAGCGGGTGATGGCAACCTTGTAGGTTTCGTCCAGCACGGTGGACACCGGGCTGCGCGACGGATCGCTCAGCGGCACCGTGATCGAGAAGCCCTTGAGCGGATACACGGGCAGGTTGGACATGCCACGCAGGAACGGCTTGACCAGCTGCGTCGACCAGCTGCCCAGCGCCACCACCACCAGGTCGGCATCCATCGGCTGGCCGTCGACCACGGCGCCGGTGACGGCATCGCCCTGGGTCATCAGTCTGTCGATCGAGCGGCTGTACAGGAATTTCACGCCCAGCAGCTCGGCCATGCCCGCGAGCCGTTGCGTAAACAGCGCGCAGTCGCCGGTTTCATCGTTGGGGAGGCGCAGGCCGCCGGCCAGCTTGTGGCGGACGGCGGCCAGCGCCGGTTCGCTCGCGGCGAGTTCCTCGCGCGAAAGCAACTGGTAAGGCACGCCGGCTTCTTCCAGCACGGCGATGTCCTTGGCCGCGCCTTGCAGCTGCTCGTCGGTGCGGAACACCTGCAGCGTGCCTTGCTGGCGGCCTTCATAAGCGATGCCCGTCTCCGCGCGCAGCGCGCGGATGCAGTCGCGGCTGTATTCGGCCAGCCGTACCATGCGCTCCTTGTTGACGGCGTAGCGTTCGGCGCTGCAGTTCTGCAGCATCTGCCACATCCATTGCAGCTGAAACAGCGTGCCGTCCGGACGGATGCTGAGCGGGGCATGTTGCTGGAACATCCACTTGATCGCCTTCAGCGGTACGCCCGGCGCCGCCCACGGCGACGCATAGCCGGGCGAGATCTGCCCCGCGTTGGCAAAGCTGGTGCCGAGCGCGGGCCCGGCCTCGCGGTCGACGACGGTCACTTCGTGACCGGCCTTGGCCAGATACCACGCACTGGTGACGCCAATAACGCCGCTGCCTAGTACGAGAACGCGCATGTCCGGGGGCTCCAACTGCGGTGACAAGTTGATAAAGGATTTATCTCTATACTATTGAAACCAATCCAGTCATTGTTATCGAATTTCTCAGGAAAACAGGAAAAACTCATGAGAACGAGTCGCCAGCCCATGCGCACCCTCGACCGGCTCGACCGCAAGATCCTGACGGCGCTGCAGAGCGACGGCCGGATGTCGATGAAGGACCTGGCCGAAGCGGTCGGGCTGACCATCACGCCCTGCATCGAGCGCGTCAAGCGCCTGGAGCGCGATGGTGTCATCATGGGCTACTACGCACGGCTGAACCCGGCACTGCTGGGCAGCGCACTGCTGGTGTTTGTCGAGATCTCGCTGGGCAACAAGTCGGGCAATATGTTCGAGCAGTTCCGGCGCGAGGTGTTGCGTATCCCGGAAGTGCTGGAATGTCACCTGGTATCGGGCGATTTCGACTACCTGATCAAGGCGCGCATCCGCGAGATCGGTGAATACCGCCGGCTGCTGGGCGACATCCTGCTGCAGCTGCCCGGCGCAGCGCAGTCGAAGAGCTATGTGGTGATGGAAGAGATCAAGGAGACGCTGGCGATTTCCGTCGAGGAGAAGAGCCAGGCAGTGTGACCAAGGCCAGCATGGAGCGCCCCCCGCCGAAACCCAAGCCTGTCGGCAGCCGCCCGACGCGGCCCGATGCCGACCCCGACGCACTCGCGCCGCAGGCAGGCCCGCGGCCGCCCGTGGCGCGCAAGGGCCGAGGCGCCGTGAGCAACCTGCAAGGGCGTTTCGAGCGCGACCTGCGTGAAGCGTTCGACGATGGCTGGAGCAGTGCACCAGAAGAGGCGCCGCGTACCACCGAAGCCGCACCGTCGCCGGAGGCAGCCCCGCTGCCGCCGCTGCGCACGGAAGTCCATATCGAGCGCGCCCGTTCGGTCCTGACGCGCAATGCATCGCCCGACATCCCGTTCGATGTCTCGCTCAACCCCTACCGCGGTTGCGAGCACGGCTGCATCTACTGCTTCGCCCGGCCGACGCACGCCTACCTGGACTTGTCGCCAGGGCTGGACTTTGAAACGCAGCTTTATGCCAAAGCCAACGCCGCCGAGCGGTTGCGCGAGGCGCTGGCACGGCCGTCTTACCGCTGCGAGACCATCGCGCTGGGCGTCAACACCGACGCCTACCAGCCGATCGAGCGCGAACAGCGCATCACGCGCGGCGTGCTGGAGGTGCTGAACGAGTGCGACCACCCGGTGGCGCTGATTACCAAGTCGTCTCTGATCGAGCGCGATATCGACCTGCTCGCGCCGATGGCGGCGAAGCGGCTGGCGGTGGCGGCGGTCACCATCACCACGCTGGATGCTGGCATCGCGCGCACGCTGGAGCCGCGCGCGGCCACGCCGTCACGCCGGCTGCGCACCATCCGCACGCTGACCGACGCCGGCATCCCGGTGGGTGTGAGCATCGCCCCGGTGATCCCGTTCATCACCGAACCCGACCTGGAGCGTGTATTGGAAGCGGCGCACGAAGCGGGCGCCGTCTATGCAAACTACATCGTGCTGCGGCTGCCCTGGGAAGTGCGGCCGCTGTTCGAGGAATGGCTGCTGGCGCATTTTCCCGAGCGCGCGGAACGGGTGATGAACCGCGTGCGCGACATGTGCGAGGGCAAATCCTACGATGCCAGCTTTGCCTCGCGCATGCGCGGTACGGGCGTGTGGGCGGACTTGCTGCGCCAGCGTTTCTACAAGGCCGCCGAACGGCTAGGGTTTCGTTACAACCGGTTCGAGCTGGATACGTCGCGTTTCCGCTCGCCAGTCAGGGGGCCCCGCGGCAAGGACGATCCGCAGGGTTCGCTGTTCTGAGTCTTCCGGGCGCGTTCGGTGGCCTGCTGGTCGCCGATCATGCTGCTGGCGAGTTCCAGCGCGGCCTTCGCGCTCGATGGCGGCAGTCCCGAGGACAGCGCCAGCCTGACAGCGATCGCCGCCAGGCGTCCTTCCTCATAGGTTGGCATGTCGATGCTTGCTCCTTTGCGCCAGGGTGTGGCCCCGCCGCGCGTGACGCCGCCGGAATCGGTCGGCTCTAACAGTATGGGCGAATTGGCGGAAAGGAGAGCCGCCGTTTGCGCCGGCCTTGATCGTGCGCAAGCGCGCAGTGCGCTCTAGGTATCGGGCCGGTCCCAATAGGGCGGGTTGCCGAAGCGCTCGGCGAAGAAATCCACGAAGGCGCGTGTCTTGGGCGGTACCAGGTGCCGGCTGGGAAACACTGCCCAGATCGACACTGCCGGCACCACCGGGTATTCGTCCAGTACTGTCACGAGCGCGCCGCTGCGCAACAGCGGGCCCACATCCCAGGTCGACTTGAGCGAGATGCCGACGCCGGCCACCACCGCATCACGCAGCACTTCGCCGTTATCCACGCGCAGGTTGCCGCGCACGTGCACCACGGTCTCGCCCAGCGGCGTATTGAAGCGCCACGCCGACTGGTCGGCCAGCACCAGGCAGTTGTGCTGGCGCAGGTCGTCCGGGTGGCGCGGCACGCCGTGGCGCTGCAGGTAGGCGGGTGAGGCGCAGATCACGCGGTGGCTGGGTGCGAGCGCGCGTGCCACCAGCGTGGAATCCGGCAGCACGCCCATGCGCAGCGCCACGTCGATGCTGGCATCGACCAGTCCGATCACCTGGTCGGTCAGGCGCAGGTCAAGCGCGATATCGGGGTAGGCGGCAAGGAATTCGGGCAGCGCCGGCGAGACATGCTGGCGCCCGAAGGACGCCGGCGCGGTCACGCGCAACTGCCCGCGCGGGCGCTCGGCGCTGGTGCCGACCGATGCGCTGGCAAGAGCCGCGGTGGCAAGCAACTGCTCCACATGTGGCAGGAAGCGCTCGCCGTCGGCGGTGAGTGCCAGCCGCCGGGTGGTGCGATGCAGCAGGCGGCTGCCCAGCGACTGTTCCAGCCGGCCCAGGCGGGCGCTGGCGCTGGAGGTGGACAAGCCCAGGTCGCGCGCGGCGGCCGACAGATTGCCCAGCGCCGCGGCGCGGACGAAGACGGCAATGTCGAGCAGGTCGAAATGCACGGCGCCAATGTCGCCGCGGCAGCTATTGCGACAACGCGCGGGCGGCCTCGACCTGCGATTCGAAGAAGGTCTGGAAACTGATTGCCAGCCCGGCCATCAGCAGGCCGGTGCCGATCAGCAGCGACAGGATCACCAGGATCACTACCGGCCAGCCGGAGCGTGTAGGCTTGCCGAGTTGGTTGAAGCGCGCGTCCCATTTGTCGTCCGGGCGCAGCCCGTAGACGATGGCCGCCAGGAAGGCGCTGATGACAGAGGCTCCGCCGGCGACGGCGAAGGTCCAGTTCAGCGCCGGGCTGCCCGCGCCGGTCGCCATCGAGGCCACGCCGATCGCGCCTGCCAGCAGCGCCAGCAGGTGCACCCAGCCATACGGATCGCGCAGGCCGCCCAGGTAGAAGCGATGCGCGCCCAGGCTGCCGCACAGGAACGCCAGCGCCACCGTCAGCAGCTTCGATTTGCCGCGGGCGGGCGGCGAGGCGAGCGTCGAGGAATGGCGGGCTGGCGTGGCTGCAGGCATGGTCGGATTTCCGGCGGTTGCGGGCCGGCAATGCACCGGCACAGGAACGGCGGCACATGGGTACCGGCCGGCCCACATTGTACGCCGGCAGTCAGCGCAAGAAAGGGAAGTGCGTCAGAAGACGCGCAGGACGGCGCTAATGCCAGCCTGACTGCAGGCCGTCCAGGAAGGCCACCGCGTGCTCGCTGATATGTGTTTCGCCGTAGAGGACCAGGGTCAGGATGCCCATGAACAGGATCGACAGCGATAACTGGCCGGCATGTTCGGCCAGGTCGCTAAGAAGGGATGGCATGATAAACCTCACAGAATTATTGTTATTGTCTTTCTGGAGGCTGCGCCCGTGCCGTCTTGATCGGGTCCGGCAGGAGGTGTCGGGCAGAGGCAGGTCAGTTCGATTGCCGTCTGCACTGGACGGCACGCTGTGAGCCCCGGACAGCGCCGGGCGGCAGCCTGTGCGTGGCACCCGGAAAGCGGGGCACACACTTAAATAGAGACAGGGAGAGCGGGGAAGGAGTTCCGCGACCAGCCGAAAGACCGTTGGGCCGTGCGGCAATAGGCGGGGTTGCGCCGACAGCCGTCAGCAGCGACCGTTATCGGCCATTGTCGCGGCCACGTGCCTGCCAGCCGGGGCCGACGTTGCCTGGCCGGGAGTCGTTGCGGGCTTCATTGGGATTGTCGCGTTCCTGGCCGCGGCCGCGGTTGTCGTCGCGGGCACCAGCCAGCGCGGCGCGGCGCCCGCTCAGGCGGTCGTCGGCACGGGCACGTGCTTCCATGCGGTCGATCTGGGCTTGCACGTGCTCGCGGCTCTCGGCGCGCACGCTGGCCATCTGCCAGCCGTCGCGGGGCTGCGGCTGCATCCGTGCGGACCGGCTATCGGGCCGTACTTGTTGCCAGAACGCGACCTGGGCATGGCTGGTGGCAACCGCGCCGACCAGGCCCGAGGCCACCAGGATGCCAGCCACCAGGTCGCGCAGGAGAGAGCGGGTGAGCATGCGGATTCCCAGGTTCCTGACGCACTGTGTTGCTGTTGGAAGATGGGTTCATGGTACGCATGGGCCATCGGGGCGCCTATGCCAATCCCGTTACCGGTGTAACGGATTGTTTCGGCCACCAAGACCCCCGTTCCGTGGGGTTTTCAGCGGGATTCAGGGTCGGTAGCGGATGCGGTAAATGGCCCCGGCAAGGTCGTCGCTGACCAGCAGCGAACCGTCCGGCGCAACCAGGACATCGACCGGGCGGCCCCACGGCCTGCCGCCGCGCAGCCAGCCCTGCGCGAACACCTCCTGGCGCACCGCCTTGCCGGCATCGTCCAGCGCCACGCGGACCACGCGGTAGCCGGACGGCTCGCTGCGGTCCCAGCTGCCGTGCTCGGCAATGAAGACGTTGTGGCGGTAGGCCGCCGGGAATTGCGTGCCGGTGTAGAAGCGCATGCCCAGGGCCGCGACGTGCGCACCCAGGCGGGCCACCGGTGGCACGAACTCGGCGCAGGGGCGCTGGCTGCCGTATTCGGGATCGGCAACCGTGCCGGCATGGCAGTAAGGGTAGCCGAAATGCTGGCCGGCAGCGGTGGCGCGGTTGAGCTCGTCGTCGGGAACGTCGTCGCCCATGCGGTCGCGCCCGTTGTCGGTGAACCACAGCTCGCGCGTGGCCGGGTGCCAGTCGAAGCCGACGGTGTTGCGCACGCCGCGTGCCACCACCTGCAGGTCGCTGCCGTCGGGCTTCATCTTCATGATGTTGGCGTAGCGGTTCTCGTCCGGCGCGCAGATATTGCATGGCGCGCCGACCGGCACGTAGAGGTAGCCGTCGGGGCCGAAGGCGATGAATTTCCAGCCGTGATGCCCGTCCGTCGGGAAGCGGTCGCTCACCACCGCTGGTGCCGGCGGCTGGTCGAGGCTGGCCTCGATATGGTCGATCCGCACGATCTTCGACACCGAGGATGCGTACAGGCTGCCGTCGTGCAACGCCACGCCGACCGGCATGCGCAGCCCGGTGGCGACCGTGCGCACGCGCGGCCGGGCCCCCAGCGCGTCGGTCACCGCGTAGACCTTGCCTTCGCTGCGCGAGCCGACGAAGAGCGTGCCCGACGGCGACATCGCCATGGCGCGTGCACCCGGCACGTCCTGCGTCAGCACCTCGATGCGGAAACCAGGCGGCAGCCGGACCTGGTCCAGCGGCAGGGCGGCCGGCGCGGACCCGGTGCCTGCCAGCAGTACAATGGCGAGCAGGGAAGCCGGCCGTAAGGTGCGGGTCATGAAGTGCAGAACGGGGCGCATGTCGGGCCTCCTGTCGCGGTTTTTGCCACGATGCCTGCACGGCAGGCGCGCGTCAATCACCTAAGTGTTTGTTTGGCCTCGGTAATTGGGCTATACTCTTGCGTTTCGTGTTCGAACGTCCTCGAACACCCCGTTTTCTGAGGAATCATTCCATGGTCGTTATCCGTCTGGCTCGCGGCGGCAGCAAGAAGCGCCCGTTCTTCAACATCGTCGCCACCGACTCGCGCAACCGTCGCGATGGTCGTTTCATTGAGCGCGTTGGTTTCTACAACCCGCTGGCTACGGAAGGTGAAGAAGGCCTGCGCCTGGCGCAAGACCGCCTGGCCTACTGGCAAGGTGTTGGCGCCCAGCTGTCGCCGACCGTTGCCCGCCTGGTCAAGCAAGGCGCCGCCAAGGCTGCTGCCTGATAGTCGCCTGCAGCGCGCCCCGTCGAGCCGTTTTTGCGGCCGGCCGGGCGCGTTCTTATTGCACACGTGACTGAACGAAAGCAGGGCGCCGCCCGGCCGCTGAACCGACCGCTGGTTCAGCCCCAGGGCGAGCCGCAAAAGGCTTGCAAACTGCCCGCGGCGCTCCTGTATGCCGACCCCCTGCCGGAAGACCTGGTGGAGGTCGGCTATATTGGGGCTGCCTACGGCATCCGCGGCTGGATCAAGGTCTTGCCGCATGCCGATGATGCTTCGGCCCTGCTGCATGCCCGCCGCTGGTGGCTGCTGGCACCGCCGCAGGCGGGGCTGGTGGCGGCCGATGCGTCGCGTGCCCAGCCCGTCTGCGTGAAGATCGCGCAGTCGCGCGAGCACAGCGGCACCGTCGTGGCGCAAGCGTCCGGCGTGGCCGACCGCAATCTTGCGGAAGCGCTCAAGGGCCGTCGCGTGTGGATCCGGCGTGCGGATTTTCCCGCGCCGGAAGAAGATGAGTTCTACTGGGTCGACCTGATTGGCTGCACCGTCAGCAACGAGCAAGGCGAGTTGCTGGGCGAGGTGTCCGGGCTGATCGACAACGGTGCCCACCAGATCCTGCAGGTGGCCTGCGTGCTCCCTGACGGCAAGGCCGGTGAACGGCTGATCCCGTTTGTCGATGCGTTCCTGCGCTCGGTCGATACCGCGGGCAAGCGCATCGTGGTCGACTGGGGGCTCGATTACTGAACCCGTGCCTTCGCGGTGCGGGGTTCGGAAGGGAGAGAGCGGATGCAGTTCGATGTGATCACGCTGTTTCCCGACATGTTTCGCGCGCTGACCGACTGGGGTATCACCAGCCGGGCGGCAAAGCAGCAGCGCTATGGCTTGCGTACCTGGAATCCGCGTGATTTCACGGTCGACAACTACCGCACCATCGACGATCGTCCTTACGGCGGCGGCCCCGGCATGGTGATGCTGGCCAAGCCGCTGGATGACGCGATCGATGCCGCGGTGGCGGCTCAGGCGCAGGCCGGCGTGCCAGAGCCGCATGTGGTGCTGATGTCGCCGCAGGGCAAGACGCTGTCGCATGCCAAGGTGATGGAACTGGCCGAACGGCCGGGCCTGGTCTTGCTGTGCGGCCGGTATGAGGCCATCGACCAGCGGCTGATCGACCGCCGCGTGGACGAGGAAATCAGCCTCGGCGACTTTGTGCTGTCGGGCGGCGAACTGCCGGCGATGGCGCTGATCGACGCCGTGGTGCGGCATCTGCCGGGCGTGCTGGGCGATGCGCAGTCGGCCGTGCAGGACAGCTTTGTCAACGGCCTGCTGGATTGTCCGCACTACACGCGGCCGGAAGAATATGAAGGCGTGCGGGTGCCCGAGATCCTGCTCGGGGGCCATCACGCCGAGATCGAGAAATGGCGGCGCCAGCAGGCGCTGGCCAATACCGCGAGCAAGCGTCCCGATCTGATCGAGGCCGCTCGCAAACAAGGTTTGCTGACCCGGGCCGACGAGAAGTTCTTGTCGGAATGGGCGGCGAAGGAAGGGCGGGGGGAGACCCCCGCCAGGTAAAACCCCATCCTCTGCCGGGGCCCGGGCAATGCCTGGGGCATACAACGCCGGCACGATGGCTACGGAGAAAAACGATGAACATCATCGAGCAGATCGAGAAGGAAGAGATCGCGCGTCTGACCGCGAACAAGACCATCCCCGCATTCGCGCCTGGCGACACCGTGGTTGTCAGCGTGAACGTGGTGGAAGGTAACCGCAAGCGCGTGCAGGCCTACGAAGGCGTCGTGATTGCCAAGCGCAACCGCGGCCTGAATTCGTCCTTCATCGTGCGCAAGATCTCGTCGGGTGAAGGCGTGGAACGTACGTTCCAGCTGTACTCGCCGCTGATCGCTGCCATCGAAGTGAAGCGTCGCGGCGACGTGCGTCGCGCGAAGCTGTACTACCTGCGCCAGCGTTCGGGCAAGTCCGCACGTATCAAGGAAAAGCTGGTGTCGAAGGCTGCTGTCGCTGCCAAGGCTGCGCAGTAAGCTGGGCATGCCGGCCGGGGCAGCCCGGCCAGCGTTTCCTCAGGAAGGGCACCCCAGGGTGCCCTTTTTGCATTGGCGCGGCGCAACGGTGGAAGCGGCAGGCGCTTTTTGCTGCAGCGCCAGAATGCGCGCTTCTGTCATACTTGCGATGTTATGCGTCCTGCCTTCGATCCCGAATCCCTCCCCGTCATCGACACCGACCTGCGCAACGGCGCCCTGAGCGCGCCGCGGCTTGAGGTGGACTTTATCCGGCACCGCTTCCGGGTGCCGCCGGCCTGGGCGCCGGAGCTGACCGATGAATCGCGCGTCTATGACCGCAGCCGCGGACTGCGCGACGCCGCCGTGCTGGTGCCGCTGGTGGAGCGCCATGACGGCCTGACGGTGCTGCTGACGCAGCGCAATGCCAACCTGAGCGCGCATGCCGGGCAGATCAGCTTCCCGGGCGGGCGGCAGGAGTCATGGGATGTCAACCGTATCGACACCGCGCTGCGCGAGACGGAAGAAGAGGTGGGGCTGGCGCGCGACTATGTCGAAGTGCTGGGTGCGCTGCCGGACTACATTACCGGCACCGGTTTCCACGTGAGCCCCGTGGTAGGGCTGGTGCGCGACGGTTTCACGCTGCGCCCGGATGCCTCGGAGGTCGCCGATGTCTTCGAGGTGCCGCTCGCGTTTCTGATGGACCCATCCCACCACGAACGGCGGCTGTTCCGCTGGGTCGACGGCGAGCGGGTGTTCTACGCCATGCCCTATCCGCGCGAGACTGGCGGCCACCGCTTTATCTGGGGCGCCACCGCGGGCATGCTGCGCAATCTTTACCACCTGCTGGCCGCCTGAGCCGCCGGCTTCTTACGCTGCGGCCTGGTCCTTGCTGCCGATGCAGTGGGGGCAGCTCTTGCCGACCACGTAGTGCGGGCTTTGCTGCTCCTGCGGCGTGACCACCGCGCGGCAGGCAAAGCACTGCTTGGGGCCGGCCGGCTCCAGGTTGGGGTTCAGCGCGGTGCGGTAGTCAAAGACGAAGCAGTCGCCGCGATAATGGCTGCCGCCGACTTCCTCGAAGTACTTCAGGATGCCGCCCTCGAGCTGGTACACGCGCTCGACGCCGACTTCCTGCATATGGATCGCCGCCTTCTCGCAGCGGATGCCGCCGGTGCAGAACGACACCACGGTCTTGCCTTCCAGCTCCGCCTTGTGGGCCGCCACCGCCTCGGGAAATTCGCTGAACTTGGCGATGTCATATTCCACGGCGTCTTCGAACGTGCCAACCGCGACTTCGAAATCATTGCGCGTGTCCAGCATCACCACCGGGCGGCCTTCGTCGTCGTGCCCCTGGTCCAGCCAGCGCTTCAGTTCGGTCGGACGCACTGACGGCGCGCGGCCTTCCTCGGGGCGGATCAGCGGCATCTTCATGGTGATGATTTCCTTCTTGGCGCGCACCAGCATGCGCTTGAAGGGCTGGTTTTCCGACAGGCTTTCCTTGGGCGCGATATCGGCAAAGCGCGCATCGGCGTGCAGCCAGTCCATGAAACCGTCGATGGCTGCGCGCGGCCCGGCCAGGAACATATTGATGCCTTCGGGCGCGAGCAGGATCGTGCCCTTCAGGCCGGCCGCTTCGCAGCGCTCGCGCATGGCCGGGCGCAGGGTCTCGATGTCGTCCAGCGAGACGAATTTGTAAGCGGAAATATTGACGATCTGCATGGGAGACTGCGCCTGCGCGGCCGCGTCCCGAAGGGCGCCGACGGCTTGCGATAACTGCCTGATTGGAAAGGTGAAATTATAACGCGTGCGGGCGCCGCCGCCGCGCATTCCCAAGCACTCCGATCAGCTATGCCGGGCCCTCGCGCCAGGCCGCCCGCACGCAATATCGGAGGCATGCCAGCGGCCCGAGCCGGTACAATGTCGCCCATGTCCGCACCCCGCTTCGTACACCTCCGCCTGCATTCCGAATACTCCATCGTGGACGGCATCGTCCGCCTGGAAGACGCCGTCAAGGCCGCTGCCGCCGACGGCATGGGCGCGCTCGCCCTGACGGATCTCGCCAACGCCTTCGGGCTGATCCGTTACTACAAGGAGGCGCGCGGCAAGGGCGTGAAGCCGGTGGTCGGTGCCGACGTCTGGCTCACCAACGCCGAAGACCGCGACAAGCCGTCGCGCCTGCTGCTGCTGGTGCAGGACCGCCGCGGCTACCTGAACCTGTGCATGCTGTTGTCGCGTGCGTGGCTGGGCAACCAGCACCGCGGCCGCGCCGAGATCGATCCGGCCTGGTTCCTGGAACCCGGCGAAGACGACCTGCCGCTCGCGACCGGCCTGATCGCCCTGTCGGGCGCAATGGGTGGCGATATCGGCATGGCGCTGGCCAACGGCAATGCCGACGGTGCGCGCCGCGCGGCACAGCATTGGTCCACGGTGTTCGCGCAGCGCTTCTACATCGAACTGCAGCGCGCCGGCAATGCCGGCACCGATGCCTACGTGCAGCAGGCCGTGCAACTGGCGGCGGAACTGCAACTGCCGGTGGTGGCCACGCATCCGGTGCAGTTCATGACGCCGGACGACTACACCGCGCACGAGGCGCGCGTGTGCATCGCCGAGGGCGAGCTGCTGGCCAATCCGCGCCGCACGCGGCGCTTTACCACCGACCAGTACTTCAAGACCCAGGACGAGATGTGCGCGCTATTCGCCGACATCCCCTCGGCACTGGAGAACGCGGTCGAGATCGCGCGCCGCTGCAACCTGACGCTGGAACTGGGCAAGCCGCGCCTGCCGCTGTTCCCGACGCCCGACGGCATGTCGCTGGACGACTACCTGGTCTACATGGCCAAGGACGGGCTGGAGAAGCGCCTGACGGTGCTGTTCCCCGACGAGGCGGTGCGCGAATCCAAGCGCCCGGAATACTACGCACGGCTGGAATTCGAGACCGGCACCATCATCAAGATGGGCTTCCCCGGCTACTTCCTGATCGTGGCGGACTTTATCAACTGGGCCAAGAACAACGGCGTGCCGGTGGGACCGGGCCGCGGTTCGGGCGCCGGTTCGCTGGTCGCGTATGCGCTCGGCATTACCGACCTGGATCCGCTCAAGTACGCGCTGCTGTTCGAGCGTTTCCTGAACCCGGAACGGGTCTCGATGCCCGACTTCGACATCGACTTCTGCCAGCACGGCCGCGATCGCGTGATCACGTACGTGAAAGAGAAGTACGGCAAGGACGCGGTATCGCAGATCGCCACCTTCGGCACCATGGCGGCAAAGGCCGCGGTGCGCGACGTGGGCCGGGTGCTCGATCTCGGCTACGGCTTTGTCGACGGCATCGCCAAGCTGATCCCGTTCAAGCCGGGCAAGCTGGTCACCATCGAGGAAGCCAAGAAGGAAGAGCCGCTGCTGACCGAGCGCGAGAGCAACGAGGAAGAAGTGCGCCAGCTGCTGGAGCTGGCACAGCGCGTCGAAGGCATGACCCGCAACGTCGGCATGCATGCCGGCGGCGTGCTGATCGCGCCCGGCCGGCTGACCGACTTCTGCCCGCTGTACACGCAGGGCGCGCAGAACGACGGCATGAGCGGCGTGGTCAGCCAGTACGACAAGGACGACGTCGAGGCCGCCGGCCTGGTCAAGTTCGACTTTTTGGGCCTGACCACGCTGACCATCCTGGACTGGGCCGAGCGCTATATCCGCCGTCTCGACCCCAGCAAGGCTGACTGGAACTGCAGCCATATCCCGCTCGACGACGGTCCCGCCTTCGATATCCTCAAGACCGCCAACACGGTCGCCGTGTTCCAGCTGGAAAGCCGCGGCATGCAGGGCATGCTGAAGGACGCCAAGCCTGACCGCTTCGAGGACATCATCGCGCTGGTGGCACTGTACCGCCCGGGCCCGATGGACCTGATCCCCAGCTTCTGCGCGCGCAAGCACGGCCGCGAGAAGGTGGAGTACCCGGATCCGCGCGTCGAACCCGTCCTGAAAGAGACCTACGGCATCATGGTCTACCAGGAGCAGGTGATGCAGATGGCGCAGATCATCGGCGGCTACTCGCTCGGCGGCGCCGACCTGCTGCGCCGCGCCATGGGCAAGAAGAAGCCCGAGGAGATGGCCCAGCATCGCGTCATGTTCCGCGAAGGCGCCGACAAGAACGGCCTCTCCGCGCAGCAGGCCGACGATATCTTCGACCTGATGGAGAAGTTCGCGGGCTACGGCTTCAACAAGTCGCACGCGGCCGCGTATGCGCTGCTGGCGTACTACACCGCCTGGCTCAAGGCCCACCATCCGGCCGAATTCATGGCAGCCAACATGTCGCTCGCCATGGACGACACCGACAAGGTCAAGATCCTCTACGAGGACTGCAAGCTCAACAAGCTCGCGGTGCTGCCGCCGGACGTCAACGCCAGCGAATACCGCTTCGCGCCGACCGACCCCAAGACCATCCGCTACGGCCTTGGCGGCATCAAGGGCAGCGGCCAGGGCGCGATCGAAGATATCCTGCGCGCACGCGAGGAGCGCCCGTTCACCGATCTGTTCGACTTCTGCGAACGCGTCGACCGCCGCCAGGTCAATCGCCGCACCATCGAGGCGCTGATCCGCGCCGGCGCCTTCGACAGCCTGAACGACAACCGCGCCCAGCTGCTGGCCTCGGTGCCGATCGCGATGGAGGCCGCCGAGCAGAAGGCCGAGTCCGCCAACCAGGTGTCGCTGTTCGACCTGATGGGCGATGCCGGCGATGCGCACCGCCCCGAGCTGCTCGACGAGCCGCGCTGGAGTCCCAAGCGCACGCTGCAGGAAGAGAAGCAGGCGCTCGGCTACTACTTCTCAGGCCACCTGTTCGATGCCTACCGCGACGAGGTGCGCCGCTTCAACAAGGGCACGCTGGCCGCGCTGGAAAAGGAAGTGCAGGGCAACGGCGGCGGCTTCGGCCGCGACGTGCGCGGCAAGACCATCGCCGGCGTGATCAGCGGCGTCCGCACGCAGATGACGCAGCGCGGCAAGATGGTGATCGTCACGCTCGACGACGGCACCGGGCTGGTCGAGATGACGGTGTTCAACGAGCTGTTCGACGCCAACCGGCACATGTTCCGCGAGGACGAGCTGCTGATCGCCACGGGGAACGCGCGGCACGATACGTTTACCGGTGGGGTGAGGTTTACGGCGGAATCGGTGATGGACCTGGTGGCCGCACGCGTCAAGTTTGCCAGCGCCGTGCGGTTGTCGATGAATGGCAATTCCTCGACCGGGATGCTGCGCGAACTGCTGATGCCGCACCTGGCCCGCGCCAGCGGTGGACAGGGTTTGCCGGTGCGCATCCACTACCAGTCGGGGGCGGCTTCGTGCGAGGCCATGCTCGGAGCGGACTGGAAGGTGGTGCCCTCCGACGAGGCGCTGACCGCGTTGCGGCTGGCACTGTCGCCGGACAGCGTCAGTACCCTCTACGAATAAGCCGACGGCAGCGGCGGTCTCAGGCCGCCTGCCGGGCGGCGCGCGCGCTGGCCGCCAGTGCTAGCAGCGCGTCGACGTGGGCCTCGATGCCCGGATCGTAGTTGAGCATCGCCATCGGATTCGCCAGCCGGCCCTGGCCGCTGCGTGCCGCGTCGACCGCGGCGTGAATCGCGCGCTCGAGCGTCTCGGCGCGATCGCGTGCGAAGGCATGCACCGCCTGCGGCCGGATCACCTCCAGGCAGGCAATATTGTCGGCAAAGACCAGCGGTGTGCCGCACAGCACCGATTCCACGCCGACCAGTCCGAACGGTTCATAGCCCGACGCCAGGATGGTGAAGTCCGCGGCGCGGTAGAGCGCGTCGATGCGGCTGCTGTAGCCCAGTTCCCGTACCCGCGGGATGGTGCGCCCAACCGGACGGCCGGCCACGGCAAGCGTGATCGGCAGGTCCGATTTGGAGAAATAGTCGGCAAGCAGGTCGAAACCCTTGCGGGCATGGCCCGAAGACGGGAACAGGAATACGACCTCATCGTCACCGAAACCGAACTCACGGCGCAACGCGGCGCGCGCGTCGGCGTCGACCGGCGTGAAGCGCTGCGTGTCGACCGGCGGGTAGATCAGTTCCACGCGGTCCGGCGGCATCCCGTACAGCTCGATCACCTCGCGGCGCATCAGCGCCGAATGTGCCACCACGCGGTGCGCGCCAGCATACTGCGCACTCTCCAGGTCGATCTGCCACTGGTCGGAGCGGCGCGCTGTCGTGCCGCGCGCGCCGAGATAGCCGCGATGGGTGCCGCCGCAGATGGCGATATCGGAGCCGCGCACGCGGTTGCAGCCGATCAGCACTTCGTCCGCGGGACGGCGCGCTTGCAGCCGCCACGAGAAGTAGCGGTCGCGCAGCTTGCCGGGCAGCCACGACACCACGATCCGGTGCGGGACAATGCCGGCCGACTCTGCCACGCCGGCGTCGAAGCGGCGCGCGTAGACCGACACCTCGGTGCCGGCGCGGCCTGCCATGGCCCGGCTGATGTCGAGCGCATAGCGTTCCAGGCCGCCGCCAGCGCCGAAGCGATTGCAGGAGATGCCAACTTTCATCGATGCATGGAATAAAGGGGAGGGGCGGCCGGCGCCTCAACGGGTGACCTCAGGGGCGGCTGCCTTGAGATCGGTGTCGGCCTGCAACTGCGCCAGCTTGGCGTACTTGTAGTAGCTTGCCTGCGCATTCATCAGCGCCACGCCGAAGCCTGCGCTGCCGTCCAGGAAGCCGCGCTTGAGCAGGTAGGTCCGGATGAAGGCCCACAGGCCGTGGCCCGCGGCGGACGCCACCGAACTACGCTTGCCCCGCGCGTAGGCCTGCTGCGCGCCTGCGCTGGAGTAGCTGTCGATCTTGCGCAGCACGTCCGACAATGTGCGGTAGCTGTAATGGATCAGCGGCTCGCGCAGATGGGTGACCGGGTCGTCCACTTTCAGGTGTTCGTGGACCAGGTCATCCGTGAAGCGGCCGCGGCCCTTGCGGAAGACGCGGGTCACATAGTCCGGGTACCAGCCGGCGTGGCGCACGAAGGTGCCGCAGAACGCTGACAGGCGCGGCAGCGCAAGCGCGTGGGCGTCGGACCGCTTCAGATGGCCCAGGATCTCGTCGCGCAGGGCGGGCGTGACACGTTCGTCGGCGTCGAGACTCAGGATCCAGTCGCCCGTGGCGGCGTCAACCGCGCGGTTCTTCTGCGGGCCGAAGCCAGGCCAGTCGTCGGTCTGGATGACGGTGGCGCCGGCGGCACGCGCAATCGCCACAGTGTCATCCGTGCTGGCCCAATCCACTATAATCGCCTCTTCGCACCAGGACACGCTTTCGAGGCATGGCCCGATATTGTGAGCTTCATTCCTGGTAATGATGACGGCCGAGACTCTCATGGAACATAGGGGAGGCACGCAGGTCGGACAAGACCGACGGGCCGCCGGAGTCGCCCACGGCGCCAGGCGCTGGATCGAGACCGCGTATTCTACCGCACTGGCGCATGGCGCCCTCCGCGCACCCTGATGCCATCGAGTCGGCTAGCGGGCCGCTCCCTGAAACTCAAATTGATGATACGAGCACAATTGTTCCGTTCCGCCGGGATGGAAGAAGTCTTCCTTCTGCCTGCGCGTGCAGCATTGGTCTCTCTGTTGCCGGCTGCAATCCGGGCAAGACTGGACACACTGGTGCTGGCCGCATGATCGGCGCCTACGTCATCAATCTCGACTCCGCGCGGGAACGCCGGGAGCGCATTTCCGGCCAGCTGGCGGGCCTTGGCATCCCGTTCCAGGTGTTCCGGGCCGTGGATGGCCGCGTGCTGGCGGAGCAGGAAGTGGCCAGCAAGTACGATGCCGCGGCCGCCGCCGCGCGCTACCGGCCAATGAGCCGGGGCGAGGTCGGGTGCGGGTTGAGCCACCTCGGTGTATACCGCAAGATGCTCGACGACGGCGCCGCCTTTGCGCTGGTGCTGGAGGACGATGCTTCGCCTGGCCCCGACCTGGCAACCGTGCTGGCCGACCTGGAGTCGCGCCTGGATCCGGACCGGGCCGAGGTAGTGCTGCTGTCCCATGTCGACAAGTACACCCGCTGGGGTGCCCGCAGGCTCGGCGGTGAACGACGCCTGGTCAGGCGCTACGGCGAATGGTGGCGCGCGCACGGCTACGTGGTGACGCGTGCCGCAGCGCGACGGCTGCTGGCGGGCTTGCAGCCGATGTGGTGCGCGGCCGACTACTGGTCGGCCTTCGAAAAGCAGGGCCTGGTGTCGGTCAGTGCGGTGGTGCCATATTGCATCGGCCTGACCGAGCTGGCCGAGACCTCGTCGCTCGAAACGCATCGCGCCGACCTGGACGCCACCGACAAGGCTCAGCGCAGCATCGGCTATTATCTGCGCCGCTACGTCTATCAGCGCTTCCTGTTCCAGCTCATCGTCAGGCCCTTCCTTCGGGTAGCCCGGCAGAAGCGGCCGGGCTAGCGCCGGGCCGGCACGCCGCCTCCACACACAAGAAATATCAGTGACCACATCCAAACCGCCCATTTCGCCAGGTGCCGCCGTGCCGTCCAGCATGGCCAGCCGGCTCTGGTCTTACCTGCGCCCCGAGTTACGCATCTTCATCGGCGCTATCCTCGCCATGGCCGTGGTTGCGGGCAGCGAAGGGGTGATCCCCAAGGTTGTCAATGACCTGCTCGACAAGGGCTTCGGCGGCGACTACGCCGGCACGCTGTGGCATGTCCCCGCCATCCTGACCGGCGTGGCCCTGATCCGCGGCGTGGCGCAGTTTGCCTCGGGCTACCTGCTGAACCTGATCTCGAACCGCGTGCTGCTGAAGATGCGCCTGCAGATGTTCGAGCGCCTGCTGCAGGCGCCGGCGTCGTTCTTCCACCGCAACACGGCGGCTTCGCTGATCAACGCCGTGATCTTCGAGGTCAACCAGGTGCTGCAGATCCTGACCAGCGTCTTTATCACGCTGGTGCGGGACTCGCTGACGGTTGTCGCGCTGCTGATCTACCTGTTCTATACCAACTGGCGCCTGACGCTGATCGTGGCGGTGATCCTGCCGGTGATCGGCTACCTGATGTCGAAGATCAACCGCCGGCTGCGCAAGCTCAACCGCGATCACCAGGCTTTTACCAACAACGCTGCCTATGTCGTGGAAGAGGCTGTGGGCGGCTACAAGGTGGTCAAGCTGCACGGCGGCGAGGCCTACGAGATGGGCCGCTTCCGCACCGTGGCCGAGCGGCTCAAGAACTACTCGATGCGCATGGCGGTTGCCGGCGGGTTGAACCAGCCGGTCACGGCCTTCCTGGCCGCGCTGGCGCTGTCGGTGATCATCACCATTGCGATGGTGCAGGCGCAGGCTAACCAGACCACGGTGGGCGGTTTTACCGGCTTTGTGATGGCGATGCTGCTGCTGATCTCGCCGCTCAAGCACCTGACCGACATCAACCAGCCGCTGACACGCGGCATCACCGCAGCCGAGATGATCTTCCGGCTGATCGATGAGCCGATCGAGCCGCAGGACGGTGGCAAGATGCTGGGTCGTGCCCGTGGCGAGCTGGCCTTCGAGCAAGTCGGCTTCCGCTACGGTGAAGCATCGCGCGCCGCGCTGGAGGGCATTGACCTGCGCGTCAGCCCGGGCGAAGTGGTGGCGCTGGTGGGCCCGTCGGGAAGCGGCAAGACCACGCTGGTCAACCTGGTGCCGCGCTTCTTCGACCCGACTGGCGGGCGCATCCTGCTGGATGGCACGCCGCTGACCGAGTTGTCGCTGAAGGACCTGCGCAACCAGATTGCCTTCGTCAGCCAGGACGTGGTGCTGTTCAACGACACCGTCGCCGCCAATGTGGCATATGGCGCGCAATCCGACCGCGAGATCGACATGGCCCGCGTTGAGCGCGCGCTGGCGGCCGCTTACCTGACGGAAACGGTCAAGGGGCTGCCGGAGGGCCTGAACACCAATATTGGCGACAACGGCATGAAGCTGTCCGGCGGTCAGCGCCAGCGGCTGGCGATTGCCCGGGCGCTGTATAAGAACGCGCCGATCCTGATCCTGGACGAGGCGACTTCGGCACTGGATTCGGAGTCCGAGCGCCAGGTCCAGGCGGCGCTGGAGGAACTGATGAAGGGCCGGACCACGCTGGTGATTGCGCACCGGTTGTCCACCATCGAGAATGCTGACCGCATCGCGGTGCTGGACCACGGGCGCGTGGCGGAGCAGGGCACGCACGCGCAGTTGCTTGCGGCCAACGGCCTGTACGCCGGGCTGCACCGGATCCAGTTCGCGACGCAGCAAGGGTAACGGACCTGCCAACGACAAAGGCCGGCGCTTGCGCCGGCCTTTGTCGTTTCCTTCGTGCTCAGTTTGGCGAGGTGACGGGCGGCTGCACGCCCAGCACTTCATCGATGGCAGCCAGCACCTGATCCCGCCGCGGCACCACGCCGCCGCCGCCCAGCGAGACCGCGCGGCCCGGCGCATCGACGCCGTACAGGTGGCGCGACGTGGTCGTGAACAGGATCACGGTCGGGCGGCGCAGCGCATCGGCGATATGCACGAAGCCAGTGTCCATGCCAACCACCAGCGATGCCTTGCCTACCATCTGCGCCACACCGGTGATGCTCAGGCGTGGCATCACTTCGGCGTTGGGCACGCTGGCGGCGATGGTTTCGGCTTCCTTGCGCTCCGCGTCGTTGCCCCAGGGCACCAGCACGCGCAGCCCGCGCGCCGAGATCGCGCTGCCCACGCTGATCCAGTCGGCGACCGGCCACTTCTTTTCCTCGCTCGAGGTGGCATGGAACAGCATCGCGTACGGACCCTTGGCGGCCGGCGCCGGCGTGTCTGCTGGCATCTCCAGGCCGTAGTCCATGTCCCTGGTCAGCTCATAGCCCAGGGCGCGGCTGACGGCGCGGCGCATCCGCTGCCGCGCGCAATCTTCTTCGACAAATGGCTGGAACACATGGTTGTAGGCGAAGCGGGCGCCGCTCTCGCCCAACTCTGCCACGGGGTAGCCATAGCGATTGCGCGTGCGTGCCAGGAACGTCACGATGGCGCTCTTGTAGACGCCGTGGACGTCCAGCACCGCATCGTACTTCTCGCGACGCAGTTCACGCAGCGCGCTGAAGATCGCACGCAAGCCAGCCCAATTGCGCGATTTCTTGAAGCCGCGCAGCGGCGCGGAAATCACACGCTCGATATTCGGATTCCAGCGCGGCACGTCGGCGCAATATGAGTCGGCGATCCAGTCGATCTTGACGCCGGGAAAGGCCCGCTGCAGGTCCGCGACCAGCGGCTGGGTGAACACCATGTCGCCGAGAGAGGTCAGCTTGACGATGAGAATACGTTTCATCAGGAACAGTATGGTGGGCAGTATGCCTGCCTGGTTCGGAAGGTGCGTAGTATGCCTTATGCAGGGGACATGTGTCCGTGCGATGCATGGGCGACATGGCGCCCGCCACACCCATGCCGATCCGTTAGTATCTGCATCAGAAGCTCACGATCGATGACGCCTATCCAACAGGAGACCACCATGTCCGACCCGGCATTCGCCATCAGCCGCTACCCCGTTCCCGCGCTGACCGACCTCCCCGACGACATCCGCGCCCGCATCCTGGAAGTCCAGGAAAAAGCCGGCTTCGTCCCCAACGTCTTCCTGGCGCTTGCGCACCGTCCCGACGAGTTCCGCGCGTTCTTCGCCTACCACGACGCGCTCATGCTCAAGGAGGGCGGCCTGACCAAGGGCGAGCGCGAGATGATCGTGGTGGCGACTTCCGGTGCCAACCAGTGCCTGTACTGCGTGGTGGCGCATGGCGCGATCCTGCGCATCTATGAGAAGAAGCCGCTGGTGGCGGACCAGGTGGCGGTGAACTACCTGAAGGCGGATATTCCGCAGCGCCAGCGCGCGATGCTCGACTTCGCGGTGAAGGTGTGCAAGGCGTCGCATGAAGTGGGCGATGCCGACTTTGCTGCGCTGCGCGAGCACGGTTTTTCCGAGGAGGATGCCTGGGATATTGCCGCGATCACGGCGTTCTTCGGCTTGTCGAACCGGATGGCCAACACCGTCAGCATGCGCCCGAACGACGAGTTCTACCTGATGGGCCGGGTGCCGAAAGCGAAGTAATGCCGCAGCGGCTCAGCGCACCTCGGCGCAGGCACCGCTCTTTGGGTCGAACAGCACCGGCCACGCCTGCTCGTAGATGCCGGGCGTGCAGTGCTTCTCGCAGCGGTTATGGGCCAGCGTCACGCGGCGCGGATCCTGCCACACCAGCAGCTTGCACTGGCTGCCGTCGATGGCCTGCAGTTCGATGTGCGGGGTCGCGCGGACCTGGCGGAACTCGGCCAGGTTGAATTCGCAACTGCCGCGCCGCGATACCCATAGCTTCCACTTGAGCGCACGCACCTCGTTGGCCTTGACGTCCATCAGCGCGTCTTCGCGGAAGCCGTCTTCCTCGGTGCGCTTGCAGGCGGCGGCAATGTTGATGGTCTTGTTCGCGATCGGGGTGGCGCGCTCCTTGGGCGCGGCGGCGATTGCTTCGCCCTTCGCCTCGGGCGGCGGTGCGGGGGCGCGCTTGACAATCGGCAATGGCGCGCACGCCACCGACAACAGAAGGGCCAGCAGACAGGTCCCATGGTTCGTGGCGTTCATGCCGGACTCCTTGCTTGCCGACCGGGCCGCGCCCCGCATCGGGGCGGCAAGCCGGGCGCGGCATCCGTGCGGATGCCGCTGACTACCTTGGCTTAGTTATAGCGGATGGCAAACGGAATTGGAGTAGGACCATCACCGAGTCCGTAAGGAGACGGACGCTAGCGGACACGCGCAGGCGCTGCAGCGCAGTTACGTTCGTAAACAGCTTGATACACAGATGCGGAACGCGGCGTGCTAGCCTTTCTCAACCATCGCTCGCCGCCGCCAAAATGAAGCCCCGCGCCCTTGTTGCCCTCATCGTATTGCCCGTGCTCCTTGGCACCCTCTCCGCCGCCGCCCATGCCGATGACGACTGGGACGACGATGATGATCACCGCTACGCGCGCCGGCACAAGGGCGGCGACTACAAGGAAGAGTTCTGGGTCGGCAACTGCAAGATCAAGCGCAAGTGGAAAGACAACGGCGAGTACAAGGAAGAGCGCAAGTGCAAGGACCGGCCGGTCGTGTACCAGCCGCCGCCGGCTGTGTATTACCAGCCCGAACCTGCCTTCGTGGTGAGTCCGCAAGTCGTGATCCGGCCCTAGTCCGGCCAGAATGCGGAAAGGCCCGCCAGTGAGCGGGCCTTTCCATGCCTGCGCCGGCATCTTCACATCAGGATGATGTCGTACTGTTCCTGGTGGAACGTCGATTCCACCTGCAGCGAAATCGGCTTGCCGATGAAGTCGCCAAGCATCGCCAGATGCTGGCTTTCTTCTTCCAGGAACAGGTCGATCACTTCCTGCGAGGCCAGGATGCGGAATTCGCGCGGGTTGAACTGGCGCGATTCGCGCATGATCTCGCGCAGGATGTCGTAGCAGGCCGTACGCGGCGTCTTGACCTGGCCCTTGCCGTGGCAGACCGGGCATTGCTCGCACAGCACATGCGCCAGCGACTCGCGCGTGCGCTTGCGCGTCATCTCGACCAGGCCCAGTTGCGAGAAGCTGTTGACCGTGATGCGGGTGCGGTCGCGTGCGAGCGCTCGCTTCAGCTCGGACAGCACCGCGTCGCGGTGCTCGGCGTTCTCCATATCGATGAAGTCGATGATGATGATGCCGCCGAGGTTGCGCAGGCGCAGCTGCCGCGCGATGGTGTGGGCCGCCTCCAGGTTGGTCTTGAAGATGGTGTCGTCGAAGTTGCGCGCGCCCACGTAGCCGCCGGTGTTGACGTCGATGGTCGTCATCGCCTCGGTCTGGTCGATCATCAGGTAGCCGCCCGACTTCAGGTCCACCCGGCGCGACAGCGCCTTCTCGATCTCGGCGTCGATATTGAACAGGTCGAAGATCGGGCGCTCGCCGGTGTAGTGCGACAGCCGCGGCAGCACCGCCGGGGTGTATTCCTTGGCGAACTCCAGCAGCATCTGGTAGTTCTCGCGCGAGTCGATCTGGATCACGCCGGTGGCGTCGTTGATAAAGTCGCGCAGCACGCGCTGGGCCAGGTTCAGGTCCTGGTAAAGCAGGTTGGGTGCGGGCAGGGTAGTGGCGTTCTGGCGGATCGCGCCCCAGATCTTGCGCAGGTAGGCGATATCGTTGCCGAGTTCTTCGTCGGTCGCTTCCTCGGCAATGGTGCGCACGATAAATCCGCCGCGCTCGTCGTCGGGCACCAGGCCCTGCACGCGGCTGCGCAGCGCCTCGCGGTCCACTTCGCCCTCGATGCGCTGCGAGATGCCGATATGCGGGTCCTGCGGCAGGTACACCAGGGTGCGCCCGGCGATGCTCACCTGGGTGGACAGGCGCGCCCCCTTGGTGCCGATCGGGTCCTTGATCACCTGGACCATGAGTGCCTGGCCTTCGAACAGGGTCTTCTCGATGGCCAGCTGCGGGGTGGAATTGTTGCGGTCGGCATCACGCGGATGCCAGATGTCGGCCACGTGCAGGAAGGCGGCGCGCTCCAGGCCGATATCGATAAAGGCCGATTGCATGCCGGGCAGCACGCGCACCACCTTGCCCAGGTAGATATTGCCGACCAGCCCGCGCGTGAGCGTGCGTTCGACATGCAATTCCTGCACCGCGGCCTGCTGCACGATGGCGACGCGGGTCTCTTGGGGCGTGATGTTGACGAGGATGTCTTCAGTCATAGCGGGTGAAACGCGTCGCCGGTGGCCCGGCTGTATAGGGTGGCCCGGCGCTGGGCCGGGTCTTGTCTGGGCACGGAGGGCGCTGCTCAGAACTGCAGGCGGGCCTGGCGAAGTAACGCCGCCGTCTCAAACAAGGGCAAGCCCATGATACCTGAATAGCTGCCACTGATCCGCTCGACGAACTCGGCCGCCCGGCCCTGGATGCCGTAGGCACCGGCCTTGCCGAGCGGCTCGCCGCTGGCGACGTAGCGTTCGATCTCGGCGGGCTGCATCGGGCGGAAGGTGACTTCTGAGATCGACAGCGCATGCCGCATGCCCGTGGTCGACACGATCGTCACAGCGGTCAGGACGCGGTGGGTGCTGCCCGAGAGCGCGCCCAGCATGGCCGCGGCATCGGCGCCGTCGGCGGGTTTGCCCAGGATGCGGCCGCCCAGGCAGACCGTGGTGTCGGAGGTCAGCACCGGCGCATCGGGCAGCGCGCGGCGTTCGCGACGGCGCAGCGCAGCTTCGGCCTTCAGCGCGCAGACGCGCTGGACGTAGTCGTCGGGGGTCTCGCCGGGCTGGACGGCCTCGAGCGCTTCGGCATCCTCGTCGTCATCGGCCAGCAGCAGTTCGTAGCGCACGCCGAGCTGGGTCAGCAGCTCGCGGCGGCGCGGGCTCTGCGAGGCGAGGTAAAGATAGTCGTGCAGGGTGTCGGGCATCGCGGCGGAGGGGCCTTCCGGCGACAGCCGGGATCAGGCCCGATGATAGGGGTGGTTCTGTGTGACGGACCAGGCGCGGTACAGCTGCTCGGCCAGCAGCACGCGCACCATGCCGTGCGGCAGGGTCAGGCTGGACAGCCGGATCAGGGTGCTGGCGCGGGCTTTCAGGGCGGGGTCGAGCCCGTCGGCGCCGCCGATCAGGAAGGCCACGTCGCCGCCCTCGCGCTGCCAGTCGGTCAGCTGCGCGGCCAGTTGCACGGTGGTGAAGTCGCGTCCGCGCTCATCCAGCGCGACGATGCGGCATTGCTTCGACAGCGAGCCCAGCACCGCCTCGATGCGCGCGGCTTCGCGCTGCATCACGGTGGCGGCGTTGTTGCTGGACGAGCGGGTTTCGGGCTTGACCTCGCGCAGTTCGATGCGCAGCTCGGGCGGCATGCGCTTGGCGTACTCGCTGAAGCCGGTTTCGATCCAGCCGGGCATCTTGTGGCCGACGGCCACGATCACCAGTTGCATGGGGCAGGGGATGGGTCATGCTGCGCGGCCGCCGGGCGGCCGCGCGCCGGGACTCAGGCCGAGCGGGTGGTGCGCTTGCGCGCGGCCGGCTTGGCTGCTGCGCTCTTGCTGGCAGCGGTCTTGCTCGGGGCCTTCTTGGCCGCGGTCTTGCGCGGCGCCGCGGCGCGGGTGCCGGGGGTCTTGGTCGCTGCCGTCTTGGTGGCGGTCTTGCGGGCCGGCTTGCGGATGGTGGCGATGGCGTCCGCGTCGGTGTCCTCATGGCCCATCGGCGGCGACGGCTCCTTCATGCCTTCGGGCAGGCGGGCCAGCGCGGGGCGCAGGTTGCTGGCGCGGCGCACGGTGCGCACCGGGGCCTCGTCCTCGTCCTCGTCCATCGGCTCGCTGGCCTTGGCCAGGCCGCGGCCGCCGGCGGCCAGCTTCATGCGCACCGGCTTGTCGCCCCAGATCTCTTCCAGGTTGTAGTACAGGCGCAACTGCGGCTGCAGGATGTGGACCACGGCGTCGCCGCAGTCGACCAGCACCCATTCGCCGGTTTCCAGGCCCTCGACCGCCACGATATGGCCGCCGGCTCCCTTCACCGTATCCCGCACCGACGCTGCCAGCGCCTTGGTCTGGCGGTTGGATGTCCCGCTGGCAATCACCACCCGGTCGAACAGTTCAGTCAGGTGGCTGGTGTCGTACACCTTGATGTCCTGCGCTTTGACATCCTCGAGGCCGTCGACGATGGCGCGTTGCAGTTTACGAATATCCATGGTGTCTTCTTGTTCAGCTGAGATCGGTTGGGGGTGGGCGCCGGGACTGGTGCAACCCCGGTCATGCCCTGGCCGGGGCGTCGCGGTACAGCCCGTGGTTGGCAATGTAGTGTGCCACGCCGGGCGGCAGTTGGTCATCTGCCGGCTGGCCGGCTGCCAGCCGCTGGCGCAGGTGGGTGGAAGACAGGTCGACGGCGAGCGTCTGGTCGATCCACATCCGGCCGGAGGGCGTGCATTGTATCAGGTGCGTGTCAGCCTGGCGTTCGGCCAGTGCCGCCAGCACCGGACCCTCCAGTGCCGCCAGCTCAAAGCGCGGCCGCGTGGCGGTGCACAGATGCACGTGTTCGAACAGTGCCTGCCAGCCGTGCCAGGTGTGCAGGCGCAGCAGCTGGTCGGCGCCCATCAGCCAGCACAGCGAGGCTTCGGGGCCGTATTCGGCGCGCAGCTGGCGTACCGTGTCGATGGTGTAGCTGGGGCCGGCGCGGTCCACTTCCATGCGGCTCACGCGGACTCTGGCGCCGCTGTCGCCAAGCGCCGCGGCGGCCAGTTCGGTCATGGCCAGGCGGTCGGCGGCAGGGGTCACGTCGTCGCCTTTTTGCCACGACTGGCCGGTGGGTATCCACACCAGCTCATCCAGCCCAAGGTGTTCGATGCACAGCCGCGCCAGTGCCAGGTGGCCGACGTGGGGAGGATCAAATGTGCCGCCCAGGATACCCAGGCGATAGGGGCGGGCGGACGGTTGCGGCGGTTCTCCCGCGTCGGCGGCGGGCTTGCGGTGTTGCGCTGGATTGGCCATAGGTCAGGCGTCAGGCCCAGTCGCGCGCTGGCAGGAAATCGGTGTACAGCGCCGCTTCGGGGCTGTCCGGTTCCGGTTGCCAGTCATAGCGCCAGGTCACCAGCGGCGGCATCGACATCAGGATGGATTCGGCGCGTCCGCCCGACTGCAGGCCGAACAGCGTGCCGCGGTCGAACACGAGGTTGAATTCGACGTAGCGCCCGCGCCGGTAGGCCTGGAAGCCGCGCTCGCGCTCGCCGTAGGGCGTGTCCTTGCGCGCCTGCAGGATCGGCAGGTAGGCGTCCAGGAAGGCGTCGCCGACCGACTGCATCATGGCGAAGCTGCGCTCGAAGCCCAGCGCGGAGAAGTCATCGAAGAAGATCCCGCCCACGCCGCGCGCCTCGTTGCGGTGGCGCAGGAAGAAATACTCGTCGCACCACTGCTTGAAGCGCGGGTACAGGTCGTCGCCGTAGGGCGCCAGCGCCTGCTGGCAGGTGCGGTGGAAGTGCGCGCAGTCGCCGGCGTCGCCGTAGTAGGGCGTCAGGTCCATGCCGCCGCCGAACCACCATACCGGCTCGGCCCCCGGCTTGAGCGCCAGGAAGCAGCGCACGTTCATATGGACCGTGGGCACATAGGGATTGCGCGGGTGGAACACCAGCGACACGCCCATGGCCTCGAAGCTGCGCCCGGCCAGCTCCGGCCGGTTGGCGGTGGCCGACGGCGGCAGGGTGTCGCCGCTCACGTGCGAGAAGCCCACGCCGGCGCGCTCCATCACCGCGCCGCCTTCCAGGATGCGGGTGCGGCCGCTGCCGCGCAGGCGTTCGGTGGGCGGTTTCTCCCAGGCGTCGGTCAGGAACGGCTGGCCGTCGATGGCACCGATGGCATCGGTGATGCGGTCTTGCAGACCGAGCAGATAGGCACGGACTGCCTGGGAATCGATCATGGTTGGCGGAAAGCGGATGGACCGGGCTGAGGGCAGCCCGGCAGCCTTGGCGGCTGCCGGGCGCGTCACAGCGTTGTCACGATTGTACCGGCTGAGGCGGCCGGCGGGTCGCGCAGGTCCAAAGCTGGCCGGCAAGGCGGATCAGCCATGCCGGCCGGAACGGCGTTTGCCGGGAAGGATCAGCGCTTGATGGCGCGGTAGCCGATGTCGGTCCGGTACTGCATGCCGTCGAAGCGGATCTGCTCGACCGCGGCATAGGCGGCGCGCTGCGCTGCCTTGACGGTGTCGGCCAGGCCCACCACGCACAGCACGCGCCCGCCCGAGGTCAGCAGGGTGCCGTCCTTGAGGGTGGTGCCGGCGTGGAAGGTCACGCTGTCGTCGGTCTCGGCCGGGATGCCGGTGATGGCATCGCCCTTGCGCGGGCTGTCGGGATAGCCGTAGGCCGCCATCACCACGCCCAGCGCGGTGCGGCGGTCCCAGTCCAGCTCGATGCTGTCGAGCTTGCCGTTGACGGCGTGCTCCATCACATCGACCAGGTCGGTCTTCAGGCGCGCCAGGATCGGCTGGGTTTCGGGGTCGCCCATGCGGCAGTTAAATTCCAGCGTCTTCAGGTTGCCGTCCTTGTCGATCATCAGGCCGGCGTACAGGAAGCCCGTGTACGGGATGCCGTCCTTTTCCATGCCGCGCACGGTCGGCAGGATGATCTCGCGCAGCGCGCGCGCATGCAGCGCGGGCGTGACTACCGGGGCGGGGGAATACGCGCCCATGCCGCCGGTGTTGGGGCCGGCGTCGGCATCCAGCAGGCGCTTGTGGTCCTGGCTGGTGGCCAGCGCCAGCACGTTCTTGCCGTCGACCAGCACGATAAAGCTGGCTTCCTCGCCGTCCAGGAACTCTTCGATCACCACGCGCGCGCCGGCGTCGCCGAGCTTGTTGTCGGCCAGCATCATGTCGACCGCGGTGTGCGCTTCTTCCAGCGACATCGCCACCACCACGCCCTTGCCCGCGGCCAGGCCGTCGGCCTTGATCACGATCGGAGCGCCCTGGGCGTCGATGTAGGCGTGCGCCTGGGTGGCGTCGGAGAAGGTCTGGTAAGCGGCGGTCGGGATGCCGTGGCGCTCCATGAACGCCTTGGCGAAGTCCTTGGACGATTCCAGCTGCGCGGCAGCCTGGGTCGGCCCGAAGATGCGCAGGCCCTTGGCGCGGAAGATATCGACAATGCCGGCGGCCAGCGGGGCCTCGGGGCCAACCACGGTGAAGGCCACGCCCTCGCGCTCGGCAAAGGCGGCGATGACCTCGGGGTCGGTCAGCGGAACATTCTGCAGGCGCTTGTCGAGCGCGGTCCCGCCGTTGCCCGGCGCCACGTACACCACCTGCACCTTGGGGGACTGGGCCAATTTCCAGGCCAGCGCGTGTTCACGTCCACCCGAGCCGACAACCAATACTTTCATGATCACTGCCAGAAAAGAAACACATACTAAAAGGCGGCGGCCTGGGCTGTGTCCGGGGCGCCGCCGATGGGGGCTTGTTGCAGCTTAGTCTTCGATCACCGCGTTGGTGAAGACTTCCTGCACGTCGTCCAGGTTTTCCAGGGCGTCGAGCAGTTTCTGCATCTTGGCCGCGTCGTCGCCGGCAAAGCTGACTTCGTTCTGCGGCTTCATCACCACGTCGGCCACCTCCGCCTTGAAGCCGGCGGCTTCCAGTGCGGCCTTGACCGCCGAGAAATCGTTGGGCGGGCAGGTGACTTCGATCGAACCGTCGTCGTTGGTGACGACGTCGTCGGCGCCGGCTTCGAGCGCGGCTTCCATCAGCTTGTCTTCCGGCGTGCCGGGGGCATACAGGAACTGGCCGCAGTGGGTGAACATGAACGCCACCGAACCTTCGGTGCCCATGTTGCCGCCGTGCTTGGAGAACGCATGGCGCACTTCGGCCACGGTGCGGGTGCGGTTGTCGGTCAGGCAGTCGACGATGATGGCCGCGCCGGCCAGGCCGTAGCCTTCGTAGCGGATTTCTTCGTAGTTGGCGCCTTCCATGCCGCCCACGCCGCGCTGGATCGCGCGCTGGATGTTGTCCTTGGGCATGTTCGCGTCCATGGCCTTGTCGATCGACAGGCGCAGGCGCGGGTTGGAGTCGACATCGCCGCCGCCGAGCTTGGCGGCAACGGTGATTTCCTTGATCAGGCGGGTCCAGATCTTGCCGCGCTTGGCGTCAGCGGCGGCCTTCTTGTGTTTGATATTGGCCCATTTCGAGTGACCGGCCATGATTCTCTCCGAAGCGGAATGCGGTGATCTGCGGTGATGTTGTGCGGGGTTGCCATGCGCGCCGTGGCCGGGGTGGCAAAGCCCTCGGACAGCGCGCGCCAGGTGACGGATATGCCTGGCGGCTGGCTATAATCAGCCCAGGATTTTATCACGCGGGCCTGCCCGCGCCGCTGCCGTGGCGAGTCCCGCGGTGCCAGACCTCAAAACCCCAGGGAACATCATGGCCGACCCCATCCTCATCGCCAAGAACGCCGAACATGAACTGGTGCTGCTGCCGCAGATGGGCAACCGGCACGGGCTGATCACCGGCGCCACCGGCACCGGCAAGACCGTCACGCTGCAGACCCTGGCGCAGGGCTTCTCGCGACTGGGCGTGCCGGTCTTCATGGCGGACGTCAAAGGTGACTTGACCGGCATTTCGCAGGCTGGCCAGCCGTCCGACAAGCTCAAGCAGCGCCTGGCCGACCTGAACCTGCCGGAGCCGGCATGGGGCGCGTGCCCGACCACGCTGTGGGACGTGTTCGGCGAGAAGGGCCACCCGGTGCGCGCCACGGTCTCGCACATGGGCCCGCTGCTGCTGTCGCGCATGCTGGAGTTGAACGACACCCAGCAGGGGGTGCTGAACCTGGTGTTCCGCATTGCCGACGCCAATGGCCTGCTGCTGCTCGATGCCAAGGACCTGCGCGCCATGCTGCAGTACGTCGGCGACAACGCCGGCCAGTTCACCACCGAGTACGGCAATATCTCGGCCGCCTCGATCGGCGCCATCCAGCGCGGGCTGATCGCGCTGGAATCGCAGGGTGGGGATGTCTTCTTCGGTGAGCCGATGCTGAACCTGGAAGACTTCATCCAGACCGAGAAGGGCCAGGGCGTGGTCAATATCCTGGCCGCCGACAAGCTGATGAACGCGCCGCGGCTGTACGCGACCTTCTTGCTGTGGATGCTGTCCGAGCTGTTCGAGAAGCTGCCCGAGGCCGGCGACCTGGACAAGCCCAAGCTGGTGTTCTTCTTCGACGAGGCCCACCTGCTGTTCAACGATGCGCCCAAGGCGCTGCTCGACAAGATCGAGCAGGTGGTGCGGCTGGTGCGTTCCAAGGGCGTGGGCGTGTACTTCGTCACGCAGAACCCGATCGACATCCCCGACACCGTGCTGGGCCAACTGGGCAACCGCGTGCAGCATGCGCTGCGCGCCTTTACCCCGCGCGACCAGAAGGCGGTCAAGGTGGCGGCCACCACCATGCGCGCCAACCCCAAGCTGGACCTGGAAACCGCGATCGGCGAACTGGGCGTGGGCGAGGCCCTGGTGTCGTTCCTGGATGCCAAGGGCACGCCCTGCGTGACCGAGCGCGCCTGGGTGCTGGCACCGGGCAGCCGCATCGGCCCGGCGACGGAGGAAGAGCGCAAGCAGCTGATCGCCGGTTCGCTGGTGGCGGGCACCTACGAGAAGACCGTGGACCGCGAATCCGCCTATGAAAAGCTGCGCGGCAGCGTGGCGACGGTCGGCAATGGCAACGGCAAGGGCGCCGGAGGCGCGCCGGCGGGGCAGCCAGCGGGCGAGCAGGACAGCGGCTGGCTCGGCACGGCCGGCGACATCTTCGGCACGCTGACCAAGGGCACCGGCAAGACCGGCCGCGGCGATTCGATCCTGGAGTCGATGGCCAAGTCGGCCGCGCGCACGGTGGGCTCGCAGGTCGGGCGCGAGCTGATCCGCGGCGTGCTGGGGAGCCTGCTGGGCAAGAAGAAGTAAAGACCCGGACCGACGCAATGACGGAAAGGGCCGCACGATGCGGCCCTTTCCCTTAGCGACGCTGCGCTTGTTGCTGCGCCTTGGCCGCTGCCGCATCCTCGCGCATCTTGCGCGCGAACATCCGCGCAAAGAACCACCCCATGCCGATGATGAAGACGATCACGCCCAGGCTCATCAGGCCGGTGCTGGTACTGAACAGGATCTTGAAGGCTTCCATGCTTGGCTCCCTTTGCTTTGGCGATGGCCGCCGGCGAGGTCTCGCCGGCGCCTGCCGCCAGTGTAGGGAGCCCTGTGGCGCGGACTATTGAGGCCGGTCAAGCGCAAGCCAGCCCGCCGCGCGCCACTCAGTTCTTGGTGCCGAACAGGCGGTCGCCCGCATCGCCCAGGCCCGGCACGATGTAGGCGTGCTCGTCGAGATGGCTGTCGAGCGAGGCCACGAACAGCTGCACGTTCGGATGCGCCTTCTGGAACACTTCCACGCCCTCGGGCGCCGCCACCAGCGCAACGAAGGTGATGGCCTCGTCCTTCACGCCGCGCCGCTTGAGCACATCCACGGCATGCGCAGCCGAATAGCCCGTGGCGACCATCGGGTCGCACAGGATGAAGCTGCGGTCCTCCACGTCGGGCAGCCGCACCAGGTATTCCACCGGGCGGTGCTGCTCGTCGCGGTACACGCCGATATGGCCGATGCGCGCCGACGGGATCAGCTCGACCAGGCCGTCGCTCATGCCCACGCCCGCGCGCAGCACTGGCACGATGGTCAGCTTCTTGCCGGCGATCACCGGCGCGTCCAGCTCCACCAGCGGCGTCTCGATGCGGCGCGTGGTCAGCGGCAGGTTGCGGGTGATCTCATAGCCCATCAGCAGCGTGATCTCGCGCAGCAGTTCGCGGAAGGTGCGCGTCGACGTTTCCTTGTCGCGCATGTGCGAGAGCTTGTGCTGGATCAGCGGGTGGTCGAGGATGAACAGGTTGGGAAAGCGCGGGTCTTGTTTCATGGCTGGCGGCGAGGGCTCGGCGGGATAGGGGCAAGCAGGTGAAGCGGGCGGCGAGATCGGGTCGACCAGCGCGCCGCGCCGTTGCAGCCGGATTGTAATGGAAGCGGGCCGCCCTGCCCGTGGCTTCGCTTCCGGGACCCGCCCACGCCAGCGCCGCCGGCGGGCTCCCTGAACCGCCGGGAGCGTCCGGCGGCGCCTTGCGCTAGTCAAGCGCGCGGTTCTTCGACTCGATATCCACCATGTAGATGGCGATCGCCGCCACGGCAAGAAATGACGAAAGCAGCGCCAGGGCGAGGGTGAACTGGCTGGCCATGATCGGTGCAATGATGGACGGCGCGAACAGGCCGCCAAAGCGCGCCATCGCACCCGCAGTGCCCATCCCGCTGGCCCGCAGGTCAGTCGGGTACACCTCGGGCGTGAAGGCGTAGAGGGCGCCCCAGGTACCGAGCAGCGAGAAGCTCATCAGCAGGGTCGAGCCGACGATAAGCGCGGTGGACGTACCCAGGCTGTAGAGCATGCAGCCTGCCGCGCTGAGCAGCAGGAAGCCGATCAGGGTCGGCTTGCGGCCCCAGCGCTCGACGCCGTGCGCGGCCAGCGCGAACCCGGGGAGCTGCACCAGCGCGAGCACGATCAGGAAGACCTGGCCGCGCATGAAGCCAAAGCCCTGGCCCGCCAGCTTGACCGGCAGATAGACGAAGACGCCGTAGTAGGCGATCGAGATAAGCGCCCAGGCGGCAAGCAGGCAGATGGTGCGGCGCCGGCATCCGCGCGCGAACAGCGCAAAGACCGACTTGCGCTCCATCGGCTGCGGCTCCAGGTTGCCGATTTCAACGGACACGCGATTGGCGGTGGCGACACGCTGCAGCACCGCGCGCGCCTCGGCCGAGCGACCCGATTTATTCAGGTAGAGCGGAGACTCGGGAACAAAGAAGCGGAACACCACGCCGACCAGGGCGGGGATGCCCGTGACGAGGAAGATCAGCCGCCAGGCATCATTGCCTCGCGACACGGCGATCAGCGCAAGAACGGCGAGCAGGATCGTGCCGACGGCCCAGAACGACTCCAGCAGGACCAGCCAGCGACCGCGCCGGTCCGAGGGCAGGAACTCGGCCATCATGGTGTAGTCGACGGGCAGCGTGCCGCCGACGCCGATGCCGGTCAGGAAGCGCAGCAACAGCAGCCACTGGAAGTCCGGTGCGAAAGCGGAAGCGACACCGCAGATGGCGTCGATGACCACCGCCATCATCAGCACGGGCCGGCGGCCGATCCTGTCAGCCAGCCGGCCGAACACGAAAGCGCCGATCAGCATGCCGATAAAGAACATCGTCCCGGTCTGCAGAGCGGTCGGTACGGGAATGCCAAAGGTCGCCGCAATCGACGGCGCGGTGAAGCCGATCGACAGCACCTGCATCGCGTCAGCCAGCCAGACCAGGCCGAAGATGACGAAGAGCCGATACTGGAACCGGCCGACGCCGGCCGCGCGGATGCCTTGCTCGATCGTGATGGTTTGAGGCGACGCTCCCCGCGCGCTGGGCTGTGGGGACGCGCCTAGCGTGACTTCCGGGATGGTCGTTGTTGCCATGGATGAAATTGATGACGACATGTTGTCTACCTGTCTTTATAGGCTGGTTCTTGAACTCGGACGCACACGTATCGAAGCAGGGCCAGACGGTACTGACTAATGCGTGATGATCACACCGGGGCAATCGCACCGAATTGCAACGAAACGTGGTGAGTACTCCAATTGGCGAGGCTAGAACTGACCCGGTAGCACGCTCGCAACACCTGCTTGGTTCTGATACGACATAGTCACTCCTTGTTGTCTACCCTTGGTTGGTCCAGGCCCGGCCTCCCGGTCGGCGCTGCGGGGGACTATGCAAGCCCCGGGCCAGCGCTTCCGGTGATGTAAAGGGCCAATCTTTTAGTTTTGTTGTCTCGTCTGCCGCTTGCGGCGCGCCGTCCTTGTGCGGGGCGGCACCGCTGCGAGCCACGCGGCACTCATGTAGTGCGCACTACATGATCGTTCAGCGTAAGCTACATGAAACTGGCGGGCAAGGCCGAATTGCGTTTTCCCTCCTCGGGGTTTTCCCGCGCGTGGCGCGCATGGCGCCGGCGCGGGAATGCACGTTCCCTGCCCGGTGGCGAAGCGCCTTGCCAGGCACGGCGTAGGTGCGGTCAGCGTGGATGCGGTAGGCGCGGCGAGCCGGCCCCGCCGGGTCTGCTAGTCCTAGTGGGCAGGCATCGCGCGCAGGCGCGCGACGGTGTTCTCCAGGTCCTGCCATGCGGGTTTGTCGGGCGCAAAGCGCGCGCGCAGGTACTGCGTCAGTTGCGCGATCTGCTGGTCGTCGAGCGTGTCGGCATAGGCCGGCATCGCCCCCAGTTCGCTGTTGGGCGGTGCCGGCATGCCTTGCAGCAGCACCTGGATCACGTTGTCCGGCAGCTTGCTGTGCAGGTTCGTATTGAGCGCCAGCGAAGGCTTGACACCGAACTGGGCGATGCCCTGGTCCGACTGGTGGCAGACCGCGCATGCGCTCTGGTACAGGCGTTCGCCGGGACCGCCCAGGGTGCGCGCGGCCTGCGCGCTGCGCTGCTCGAGCTGCGCTGCCTGTGCGGCCAGTACGGCAGGCGAGGGCGCTGGCGTGCCGAACGAGGCCACGTAGTGCGCAATCGCGCGCACGTCGGACTCAGGCAGTTGCGCCAGTTCCTCGACCACCGGTGCCATCGGTCCGGCCGCGGCGCCATGGTGCGGCGCATAGCCGCCGCGCAGGTAGGTGAACAGCGCCGCTTCGGTCCAGGGCAGCGGTGCTTGCGACAGCGCGGTCAGCGGCGGCGCTTCCCAGCCTTCGGCGCTGCCGCCGGTCAGGTACTGGCGGCCGCCCTTTTCGCCGCCGAGCGCGTTGCGCGGCGAATGGCAGGCGCTGCAGTGGCCCAGCCCTTCGGCCAGGTACGCGCCGCGATTCCATTGCGCGGAGCGCGACGGGTCCGGTGTAAAGCGCTCGTTGCGATGGAACAGCAGGTTCCAGCCGGCCAGCAGCGGGCGCAGGTTGAAGGGGAACGCCAGCTGCGTCTGCGGGACTTCGGCTTTCACCGGCTCTGCCGACATCAGGTACCCATACAGCGCCTGCATGTCGCCGTCGCTGATCTTCGCGAATGCGGTGTACGGGAATGCGGGATACAGGCGGCGCCCGTCGCGGTGGATGCCCTCGCGCATGGCGCGCTCGAACGCGGCGAAGGACCAGTTGCCGATGCCGGTCTGCACATCCGGGGTGATGTTGGTGCTGTAGACCGTGCCGAAGGGCGTCTCCAGCGGCAGGCCGCCGGCGTTCTTCACGCCGCCCGGCGCGGTATGGCAAACCGCACAGTCTCCCGCGGCGGCCACCAGCCGGCCGCGTTCGAGCGTGGCGGCGGAGTAGAAGCCGGCCTCGGGCGGCGCCACCGGTGCGATCGGCGCGCGCCAGGGCATCAGCGTGGCGCACACGCCGGCAGCGGCTGCGGCGGCTGCGGCGGCTGCGGCGATCCAGCCGCGCTTGCTGCGCTGGTTGCCGGGCCTGGCCTCGGCCAGCGCCAGCCGGATGCGGTCGGCGCTGAAGGGCGGCGCGCGCAGGCGCACGCCGGTGGCATCGTAGATGGCATTGGCCACGGCCGCGGCGGCGGGCATGGTGCCGGTCGGGCTGGCAGCCAGCGCGTCATGCGGGGCGAGCGTGCCGGCCAGGCGGACTTCCGGCAGGGCGCTGCCCGGCACGGCCGGCAGCGCCTGGCTGGCAGATGGCGCCTCGGCCGGCCAGGTGTCGAAGGCGGGCGTGGCCGACGTCAGCTGCAGGGCAGCATCGGCCACGGCCAGCTCCAGCGAGCGCGCGGACGGCGCGGCTTGCGCGCGCGGCAGCGATTCACTGTCATGCCCCACCGTCACGCGCGTGACCGCCAGCTCGCCGGTGGTGCCGTCGACCTCGACCTCGGCCACCCATGCCGACCAGGTCTGCCCGGCTTCGTGATCGATGGTGTGGGCATAGGCAAAGCCGCGGCCGCGCTGTACGTTGCCTGCCGCTGTGTTGGCGCGGGGCGCGGCCGGCGTCCAGGCGGCGCGCTCGGCCACTTGCCGTACCAGTGCCGTGCCGCGCGCATCGTCGAGATGCGCCAGCCGCAGTGCGACCGGATCGGTGCCGGAGGCGGCGGCAAGCTCGTCGAGATGGGATTCCCGGGCGAACACCTGGGCCCGGGTGGCAGCCAGTGGCGCGGCATCGAACGCCGCGGCGTTGCCTGTCGCAACCAGGTCGACATGCGGGATGCGATAGGGCGGCATGGTGGTGTCGCCTGCATGGTCGGCATCGATGCCGTCCGCCACGGGCGATGCCGTATGCGTCAGCCACAGCGCCAGCGGTACGGCCGGGGCGGCGGTGCCCGCCAGCGTTGCGGCGTAGGCTTCGATCGCAGTGCCGGCCAGCGCGGTGTCGACGCGCACATCGAGCGCGGCATCGGCAAGGCCTACATCGGCGGCACACAGCCGACGCATCACGGGCAGTCCGGCGGCGTGGGCCAGCAGCGCCGCGTCGGCGGCGGCGTGCGGCGCGAGCAGCGCCGGGTCCGCGCGGTCATCGGGCGATTGCCAGCAGGCCAGCACCACCTGTTGCTGCGCGATGCCCAGCAGCGCGGCAAGCTCGGCGCGCAGCGCGCCAGGGCGCGTGCTCGGCAGCCACACGGTCAGCTTGCCGTCGCGCCAGTCGGCGACGGCTGTGCAATACGCCTCGCCGCGGGTGCCGGCCAGCGGCCACTGGTAGTGCTGCGTGTGGCGCGCGTCGGCGCCGGCCAGCACCGCATCGGCATTGCCGCGCCGGGCCAGCGCGTGGCGCGTTACCGGTGCGTCATCGGCGCGGGGCGGGGCGGACCATCGTGCCTGCAGCGCCTGGATTGCGTTGGCGGCCTGTGCGCCGGAAGCCGCCGCCACGCCGGCAAAGTTGTTGCGGATGACGACCGCGCGCACGCCCGGCAGCGCCAGCGCGGCCTCGTGCTGCGCGCCCAGCAGGCGTGCCGCCAGCGGCTTGCCGTCGATCCAGCGCAGGCCAGGCGGTGTCAGCACCCGGGCAACCAGGCAGTCGGCGGCGGGCGGCGGCATGCTGCCCGCGACCGCGGTCGCAGGGGTGGCCTGGGGCACGAGTCCTTCGTTCACGATGCCGACCCCCCGGCCGTCTGCCGTTGCAGCATCGCGGCACGTTGCACCGCGCGCACGATTTCCACATGGGTGCCGCAGCGGCACAGGTTGAAGCGCAGCGCCTCGCGGATCTGGGCCTCATCGGGATCGGGATTCTGCGCGAGCAGCGCCTTGGCGGTCATGATCATGCCATTCAGGCAATAGCCGCATTGCGCGGCCTGCTCGTCGATAAACGCTTGCTGCACCGGGTCGGGCTGCGCATCGGTGCCCAGTCCTTCCAGCGTGGTGACGGCGTGCCCGACCACGGCCCTGACCGGCAGCACGCAGGCGCGCGCCGGCATGCCGTCCACCAGCACCGTGCAGGCGCCGCACTGGCCCAGGCCGCAGCCGTACTTGGGCCCGTTGCAGCACAGGTCGTTGCGCAGGATGTAGAGCAGCGGCGTGTCAGGGGCCACGCTCAGCGTGTGCTCGGCGTGATTGACTTGCAGCGTCAGGGGGCGGGGCGTGTTCATCGGGGGGC